>CAISQQ010000266.1 GCA_903887655.1 uncultured Burkholderiales bacterium | reverse complement strand
TTGAATGGTGTGACCGCCTGATGGGCTCTCAACAACAAAATATCAGCCAGGAAGTGGGTGACTTTGTACTGAAAACCAAAGACAACCACTTCAGCTACCAGTGGGCGGTGGTGGTGGACGATATTGAACAAGGCGTGAGTGACGTGGTGAGAGGCGCAGATTTGGCCGATAACACCCCGCGCCAACTCTTCCTGTACGACTTGCTGCAGCAAGCTTGGCCTCGCTATTTGCATGTCCCCTTGGTTCTTAACGAGGACGGCGACAAGCTCTCCAAGCAGACCCAGGCCTTGGCCCTCAACCCCGATCTAGCGAGCACCGATTTGAACCAAGCGGCTGAGCATCTGGGTTTGAGCTCGAGTGACGCCCCCATCTCAGATCGGCTTCAGAGCTGGGTTCAGGCGTGGTCACAACGCCATACCCGCTCCCACACCAGTGCCACTAAAATGGCCTGACATGCAAGACACCACTCAACCCCTTGAGCACCCCCCCAAAGAGGTGGCTTTTCCCAAACGCATCAAAACCTTTGTCATGCGTGCAGGGCGAACCACCTCGGGTCAGACTCGCGCCCTAGAAGTTTTGGGGCCTCAATTTGTGCTCCCCTATGAAGCCGACAAGCCCTTTGATTGGGGCGTGTTGTACACGCCAGAGCGATCGCAACTTCCCGTTATTTTTGAAATTGGTTTTGGCATGGGCGACGCCAGTGCACAAATTGCCCGCCAACAACCGATGAGCAACTACTTGGGCTGCGAGGTGCATGAACCAGGGGTGGGGGCTTTGCTCAAAAAAATTGAGGAGTTCAATCTGAGCAATATCCGCATCATTTCTCACGATGCGGTGGAGGTCTTAGAAAAAATGATCCCCGACAGTAGTCTCACAGGCATCCACATTTTTTTCCCCGACCCATGGCACAAAGCTCGTCACCATAAACGTCGCTTGATACAAGCCCCACTGGTCGCGTTGCTCGTCAGCAAATTAAAAACAAATGGGTATATTCACTGTGCAACCGACTGGGAGCCCTACTCCAAGCAAATTCTCGCGACTCTGAACGCGAACCCAGACTTGGTCAATCAAAGCGATCAAGACAGTGGGTTTAGCCCAAGACCTGACTACCGACCGGTGACCAAATTCGAGCGACGCGGACTCAAACTCGGCCATGGGGTTTGGGATCTGATTTTTAAAAAAATCAATGGATCAACACTGATCACAGGCGCTCTTTGATCCACCCCTTCAACGATGCCAATGCTTGTGGCAGGTGTTCGACTTGGGTGCCACCCGCCATTGCCATATCGGGTTTGCCGCCCCCTTTGCCCCCGACTTGTTGAGCGGCAAAATTCACCATTTCACCCGCCTTGACTTTAGCCACCAAGTCGCGTGTCACGCCAGCTGCGAGTTGAACCTTGTGATCTTGAACGGTGGCCAAAACAATCACTGCGCTTGCAAGTTTATCTTTCAACCGATCCATCATTTCTTTGAGCGTTTGCGCATCGGCACCCTTGAGCTCATGAATCAAAATATTGACACCTTGATGATTTTCACAATGGGCAACCAAGTCATCAATTTGAGAGCCCACGTTTTGACTTTTCAGCTGTGAAATTTCTTTTTCAAGATTTTTTTGGTGATCCAAAGACATCTTGACTTTATTGACCAAATCTTCTGCAGGTGAGCGCAAAAGCTCGCACATCACTTGCAATTGAGACTGCAGGGATTTGACGTAGTGCAAGGCTGGCTCACCCACCACCGCCTCCATGCGGCGCACACCAGAGGCCACACCGCTTTCAGACAAAATCTTAAATAGGCCGATGTCCCCAGTTGCGCGGACATGTGTGCCACCGCACAACTCTTTGCTCTGACCGATACTTAAGACTCGGACATGATCGGCATATTTCTCCCCAAAGAGCATGGTCGCACCCGAATGAGAGGCGTCTTCGAGCG
>CAISQQ010000265.1 GCA_903887655.1 uncultured Burkholderiales bacterium | reverse complement strand
TCCTGGCCTGATTTTGACATCGATTGAATGCCTGGCCAAGCCCATGCGTGTTTGAGCCCATGACCCAACACTTAAAATCTGTTAAAAATACGTCCTGGTTTGTATTTCAACGGGTCATCAAAGGATTTTCATGAACAATTTCAGCCCATACCCCAGCACGCGCATGAGAAGACTTCGCGTCGATGACGCCACCCGTCGCTTGGTGGCCGAGCACCGCTTGAGTAGCGACGATTTTATTTATCCCGTTTTTGTGCTCGATGGCCAACAGCGCCGTGAGCCCATCGCCTCCATGCCCGGCGTGGAAAGACTGAGCGTGGATTTGTTGTTGAGCAAGGCGGAGCAATGTGTGGCCTTGGGCATTCCTGTGATGGCCCTCTTTCCCGTGATCGATCAATCCCTTAAAAGTCCCAATGGCCAAGAGGCTTTGAACGAGAACGGCCTCATCCCGAGGACCGTGAAAGCCTTGAAGTCGCGCTTTCCTGAACTTGCCATCATGACCGATGTGGCCTTGGACCCCTACACCAGCCACGGTCAAGATGGTTTGCTGAACTCATCGGGTTACATTTTGAACGACGAGACGGTGGAGATTTTGGTCGGTCAAGCCCTCAATCAAGCGCAGGCGGGTGTGGACTTGGTGGCCCCCAGCGACATGATGGACGGACGCATTGGCGCCATCCGCCAAGCGCTTGAGAAAAATCATTTTCCCATGACGCGCATCATGGCCTACAGCGCCAAATTTGCCAGTGCGTTCTATGGGCCCTTCCGCGACGCGGTGGGTTCAGCTGGTAATTTGGGTAAAAGCAACAAAAAGGTGTATCAAATGGACCCCAGCAATGCCCAGGAGTCCTTGAGAGAAGTGGCCCTCGACTTACAAGAGGGCGCGGACATGGTCATGGTCAAGCCTGGCATGCCCTATTTGGATATTCTTCGAAGCGTGAAAGACACCTTCAAGGTCCCCACTTTTGTCTATCAAGTCTCTGGGGAATACGCCATGCTCAAGGCGGCCGCGCAAAACGGCTGGCTCGATGGAGACGCCTCCATGCTTGAGAGCTTATTGGCCTTCAAGCGCGCTGGTGCCGACGGCATCTTGACTTACTTTGCCATCGACGCGGCTCAAAAATTGCGCCAAATTTAGCGCTCCCTCCTCCCAAGCCCCATCGGCCATGAAGCGGCTGTCTGCGCAACAGCGTGAGCGCACAAGCCGCTCACGATCAACGCTGCATGGGAGGCTTGGGTTCAGGCCAACTGTTGTGCGAAAAATGCGAGGGTTCTCTGTAGGGCGGTAGCGGCCGCTGTGGCCTCATAGGCGCCACGATGGTCGCAATTGAAACCATGGTCTGCGTTGTAGAGGTAGACGGTGACTTCGGGGTGACGAGCCTTGAAGGCCTCGACACTTTCCATGGAGATGTGTTGGTCTTTTTCAGCAAAATGGGCAATGGTTGGCGCCTTGGATTTCAAGGATAAAGCGGGCTCAAAAGTCATGCCTCCGCCGTAGTAGGCCGAGGCTGCTGCCACACCATCGACCAAACAGGCGGCTCTCCAGGTGAGTAAACCACCCCAGCAGTAGCCCACCACACCCACCTTGCCAGCACTTTCATGCGCAGCCCAATCCACCGCCGCTTGGATATCGGCCAAGGCACCAGGTTGTGGCAACGCTTCAATGGCCGCTTTTAATGCCACGCCCGCCTTCATGTCATCGGCTTGATAGCCCAAATCAACATGGGCTTGGTGGCGAGTGAACATGGCCGGCGCAATGGCCAAGTAACCCTCTTTGGCGTACCCATCGGCCACTTCTTGAATGTGCTTGTTCACGCCAAAAATCTCTTGTAAAACTACCACAGCCCCCTTGGCTTTGCCGCTGGGGTGGGCCACATACGCTGTGTTTTTAAAATGGTCCTTCGAAACCAAGTCGATCATTTGTCCCATGCTGATTCACTCCTGTTTTAAGTTGATGATGTTGACGAAAATGTAAAAACGGCTGTACTGGCCAACAAGTTGGCCAGCAGTGAAATCGTACGTTCGCCAACCAGGCCAAACGCTTTTGAGACGTGCAGCTTGTTTTTTTGAGCGAGGTCTTGAAAGTCGTTGAAAGTAGCGACGCGAATATTGGGCGTGTCATACCACTCGTAGGGCAGATGTTTGGTCACCGGCATGCGACCTTTGAGCACACTCCAACGATTGGGCCAATGGGCAAAATTGGGAAATGTGACCACCCCCATCTTGCCCACCCGCGCGGTTTCTTTGAGCATCGTCTCAGCGTTTCTCAAATGTTGCAAGGTGTCGATTTGGAGCACCACGTCAAAAGACTGGTCCTCAAAAAGCCTCAGACCCTCTTCCAAATTGAGTTGCAAGACATTGACGCCTCGATCAATGCAAGACGCCACATTGGCTGCATTGAGCTCAATGCCGTAGCCAAAGCATTGGCGATTTTTTTGCAGGTACTCTAAAAACGCACCATCCCCACACCCCAAGTCAAGCACTCGACTGCCGACGGGAATGAGTTCACCCAAAATTTCTATTCTCTTTTGACTCAAAGCGACTGTGGCCTTTATAGCTGTTGAAAATAACTTCTCACCACGCCCAAATACTGTGGATCGTCCAACAAAAATGCATCATGTCCATGGGGGGCGTCAATATTGACATAACTGACCTGTCGATGATTATCCAGCAATGCTTTGACAATCTCTTGACTTCTGGATGGCGAAAAGCGCCAGTCCGTGGTGAAACTGATGATCAAAAATTTGGCTTCAATATTGGCCATGGCTTGACTCAGATGGTCTCCAAACGCTTTGGCGGGGTCAAAGTAGTCGAGCGCTCGGGTGATCAATAAATAAGTATTGGCATCGAAATACTCGGCGAACTTGTCGCCTTGGTGGCGAAGGTAGCTCTCAATTTGAAACTCCACTTCCATGGTGGAATACAAGTAATGGGATGCCTCTTGTGTGCTGCTTGTGATGTCTTGTGCCGCACGTCGCAGCTGACGACCAAAACGGGTATTCATCACATCGTCACTCAAATACGTGATGTGACCAATCATGCGCGCAATGCGCAATCCTCGCTTGGGAATGACGCCGTGCTGGTAATAGTGTCCCCCATGAAATTCTGGATCGGTGACGATCGCACGCCTGGCCACCTCATTGAAGGCAATATTTTCTGCCGTGAGATTGGGCGCTGAGGCAATGACCACAGCATGGCCCACCCGTTTGGGGTAGAGCATGGTCCACGCCAAGACCTGCATTCCGCCGAGACTCCCGCCCATCACGGCCAACACCTTTTCAATGCCCAAACGCGTGACCAGCCGCTCTTGCGCTTGAACCCAATCTTCCACCGTGATCACGGGGAAATCTGATCCATAAGGGATTTGTGTCACTGGATTGATCTGCATGGGCCCTGTTGAGCCAAAACACGAACCCAAATTGTTAACGCCAATGACAAAAAAACGATTGGTATCGACTGGCTTACCTGGCCCAATCATGTTGTCCCACCAACCCAGGCTGTTGTCTTGGCCTTCATATTGACCCGCCACATGGTGTGATGCGTTCAAGGCATGACAAATCACAATGGCATTGCTTTTACTCGCATTCAACTCGCCATAGGTCTCGTAGGCCAGCTCATAGGCGGGCAGGCTCAAACCACTCATCAAGGGCAAGGCCTCGTTGAATTGCATGATTTGTGTTCGAACGTAAAAACTCATGGATACCTGGTCAATAGCGCGAGTTCTCGCGATGCGTTGATGAGCAACGCTATTTTGTCACGTCTTGTGGCCTTGGTTTTTTAAGGTCGCCTTCTTTCCTTCGCGGCTCAATTCAATGGGCCGCCACACTTTCTCCTCAGTGTTTTCCCTTGTTTTGTGGTTTTTAAACAATTGTTTCGAAATAATGCTGTCATGAATGCACCTAAATAGTGAACTTGATCCATAATCATTGAGCATGCCTCTTCTCAACTCCGTTGGGATCTGACTTGCATGTTTGGTGATCGGTCAGTTTCGCGCCCCCGCTTTTTTTCTTGCGTTGTGCCCTGGGACCCCATCGCGTTATTTTTTTTGTGTTTATAGGAGTCCCTTTCATGGGCAACAAGCTTTACGTGGGCAACCTGCCGTACTCGGTGCGAGACAGTGATTTAGAACAATCTTTTGGTCAATTTGGTGCTGTCACAAGCGCTAAAGTCATGATGGAACGTGACACAGGTCGATCCAAAGGTTTTGGTTTTGTGGAAATGGGCAGCGATGCTGAGGCTTTGGCCGCCATCGAAGGCATGAATGGTCAGCCTTTGGGCGGCCGTAGCCTCGTGGTGAACGAAGCTCGTCCCATGGAAGCTCGTCGTCCTCCCCGCACTGGCGGATTTGGTGGCGGCGGTGGCGGCGGCTACGGCGGCGGCGGCGGTGGCGGTGGCGGCTACGGTGGTGGTGGCGGCGGCGGACGTCGTGAAGGCGGCGGCGGCTACGGCGGTGGACGTCGTGAAGGCGGCGACAGCTACTAAAATAGCACTCGCATGAATGAAAGGCTTCTTAGGAAGCCTTTTTTTTCGTCTCGATATAGCCTTTGACTTGACCTTTGAGTCTCAGAATTTGAGTGGCATTGTCATAATCAAGACCCTGTGCACTAAAGCTGTTCATGCCTTTTCTCATCATCACACTTTGGTTGGTTTTAATTTTGTCGTCATCAATCAAAAAGTCCAAGAACTCACTTCTCAACTCAAGATCATCGCTTTTTTTCACACCGTTTTTTTCAATCCCATTTTTAACCACGACGGCTTGTCCAATCAGCTGAAACTCTGAGCCATCGATATTGGAGAGTGCTTGTTTGGCGGTGGCACTGATGAGATTGTTTTCATGGTCAATGCTTTGAATCCTGGGTTTTTTAATTTCCAGTGTTTGTGTATCTTCAAAGTGGTTGGCTTGCTCGCCAAAAACGATGGATTGTAGGTGGCCGTCTTGCTGAAAGGTTTTAACAGAGAAATTTTTGAGATAGTAATCAATCTCGTGCTTTGAGATTGGGGTTAACACCTCGTCTTGTATTTCAGGCGTGTTTTTGACCAACCAATATGACAGCATGGCCAATAAGCCCATGAGCAAAACGGGCACGTAAGCCAACGCCATGTCCAAGGCTTGCCGACCCCGCTGCCAAGGCGAGAGCACTTTGAGCACAACCGGCTCAGGTTTGCTCAAGTTCATGTCAGGTATCCATTCAATAGATCCTCATAACGGTCTTGAGACTTCAAAATGAGATCACACAACTCTCGCACAGCGCCTTGACCACCTCTTGCTTGGGTCACCCAGTGAACACGCCGCTGAAGTTCTGGATGAGCAGTCAATGGGGCGGAGGATAAACCCGCTTGCGTCAAAATGGGCAAATCTGGCCAATCATCTCCCATTGCCGCAACTTGCGGCCAGTCGAGCTCATGACGCAGAAGGATCTCTTGCGCTTGAGTTCTTTTATTGCTCACATTCATGTGCAACTCTTGGATACCCAAATCCTTTGCTCGTGCTCTTAAACTCTCGCTGGCTCGACCGGAGATGATGGCAACCACAATACCTTCATCCAGCAAATACTTCAAACCCTGCCCATCCAGGGTATTGAACGGCTTGAGACTTTCACCCTTGTCAGAATAATAAATGGTGCCATCGGTCAAC
>CAISQQ010000264.1 GCA_903887655.1 uncultured Burkholderiales bacterium | reverse complement strand
GACCTTGCCTTGTTCAAACAAGGGGGCGACCAAGCCATAGGCCACACCACGGTGGCTGGCACATTCACCAACCGCATAAATTCGCGGATCGGTGACCGTTTGCATGGTGTCACTCACAACGATGCCATTGTTACAGTGCAGTCTGCACGCTTGCGCCAAGCTCGTGTTGGGTCGAATGCCCACGGCCATCACCACCAAGTCGGCTTCTATGCGTTGACCGTCACTCAGCATCACATGGCTTACTCGCCCAGTGGGGCCGGCCACAATGCTTTGGGTTTGCGCTCCAACACAAAATTTCAAGCCCCGCTCTTTAAGGGACTGCTCCAAGAGCTCGCCAGCAACCCGGTCGAGTTGTCGATTCATCAGCCAAGGCGCCACATGGATGACGGTGACTTGCATGCCTCGTTTGGATAAGCCATTGGCCGCTTCGAGACCCAATAGTCCTCCGCCAATGACCACGGCATTGGTGTAGACCTTGGTCGCTTCAATCATGGCGGTCGTGTCGGCAATGTCTCTGTAAGCCAACACTCCGTCAAGTTCAATGCCTGGCAGTGGCAGCATGAAGGGGTTGGATCCGGTGGCAAAAATTAATCGGTCATAAGCTGCCGTGATGACCTGTCCTTCGTCAGTCCTTGCGTGGACCAAGCGTTTGATGCGGTCGACCTCATATACCAAAGCGCTCAAGTGCAGGGTGATACCCTCCTCTTCGTACCAACTCTGCGGGTTGAGGATGATTTCATCAAGCGTTTGCTCGCCAGACAAGACTGGCGACAAGGCGATGCGGTTGTAGTTGGGGTGTGGCTCATTGCCAAAGACCGTGATGTCATAAAGATCGGGTGAGAGTTTGAGCAATTCCTCTAGCGTTCGCACGCCAGCCATGCCGTTGCCAATCATCACGAGTTTGAGTTTGGAGGTGGTATTCATGGTGTTTTGTGTTTGAGTGAGGTGGCGACAAAGTTCTCGATGGGTGAATGTCAGACCATTTTTTCAACATGTTGCTGGCGGGTGTACAAAAATTCAATCACCGCTTTTCGATACGCTTGGTATTGGGTGTTTTGTGCCAGGCTCACTCTGGACCTGGGGTGCTCCAATTCAACGCTCAGGATTTCGCCAATCGTTGCGGCGGGTCCATTGGTGAGCATCACAATTTTGTCGGACAAAAGAACGGCTTCGTCCACATCGTGGGTTACCATGACGACGGTGCTCTGGGTTTGGGTAACAATGTTCAAGAGCTCGTCTTGCAGCTTGGCGCGCGTCAATGCGTCCAAGGCGCCAAAGGGTTCATCGAGTAGCAGCACTTGCGGCTCCATGGAGAGCGCGCGAGCAATACCAACGCGTTGCTTCATGCCGCCAGAGATCTCGCCAGGTCTTTTTTGAGCAGCGTGAGTGAGTCCCACCATTTCCAACGCGCAATGTGTTCTTTGAATCAATGAGGCTTTGCTCTCAGGCTCTTTGCCCACTTTTTTGCTGGGGGGACCAAAGACCCGTTCAACGGCGAGGAAGACGTTTTCAAAGCAAGTGAGCCAAGGCAGCAATGAATGATTTTGAAATACCACGCCGCGTTCTGGCCCTGGTCCAGTGATCTCCTTGTTGGCGCAAATGAGTGTGCCAGCACTCGGCTTGGTGAGTCCTGCGATCAAGTTCAGTAGGGTGGATTTACCGCACCCTGAGTGTCCGATGAGTGTCACAAACTCACCTTTTTGAACCGTGAGGTTGATGTTTTTGAGTGCCACAAACTCACCCTGAGGGGTGGGGAAGGTCTGTAAGACGTTTTCTATTGCCAAGTATTTGCTGGTGTCTTGCATGGGGTTTCTCACTCAAAAGGAGGTGTCAAGCTTTGATGTCTTCAAAGGTGAAGGCTCGGGCCAAACGGATCAACAAGTATTCCAGCAGCAAGCCCACCAAGCCGATGATGAAGATGGCGATGATGATGTTTTTGACGTTCAGGTTATTCCACTCATCCCAAACCCAAAAGCCAATGCCGACTCCTCCAGTGAGCATCTCGGCGGCCACAATCACGAGCCATGCGGTGCCAACTGACAACCTGACCCCGGTGAGCATGTAAGGCAGCACCGCGGGAAATAAAATCACGCTCATGATCTTCCACTCTGAGAGGTTAAGCACCCTGGCCACATTCATGTAGTCGCTGGGCACCCTTTGCACTCCTACCGCGGTATTGATGATCATGGGCCAGATTGAGCAAATGAAGATGGTCCAAATGGCCGCTGGATTCGCACCTTTGAAGACCAGTAAACCAATGGGCAACCAGGCCAACGGGGAGACAGGGCGCAGCAAGCTGATCAATGGGTTGAACATGCGCGAGGCCCATTCAAAGCGACCAATCACAAAACCTGCAGGAATACCCACCAAGGCCGCAAGACCAAAGCCCAGGGCCACACGCTTGAGTGAGCTGTAGATATTCCAGCCGATGCCTTGGTCATTGGGGCCGTTGTTGTAAAACGGGTCGCTGAAAACAACGTAGGCTTGTTTGAACGTCTCCCAAGGTGTGGGAAAGGCATTGCCACTTTTAAGAGCCACCAAAGACCAAACCGCGAGCATCAGTGAAAAACCAAAGACTGGAGAGATCCACGTCAATAAAAAAGCGCGTTGGCGCATTTTTTGTTGACGCTGCTTGAGGTTTGTTGCGCTGGTTGCATCGCTGGTCGTCGAGGTCAACGCCGGAGAATGAAAAACTGCACTCACCATGATGGAGCCTTAGTAGGTTGTGATTAAGCGTGAACTGCAAAACTGTCAGCGTATTTCTTGGGATCTTTGCCGTCCCAAACGGTGCCGTCAAGCAGCTTGCTCGTTCTCATCACGTCTTTGGGGACTGGCGTTTTGGTGATCGACGCCGCGTCTTTGTACAAGTCAATGCGATTAATTTGCTTGGCGGTGGCCAAATAATCAGGATGGTCTTTCAGCAGTCCCCAACGCTTTTGTTGTGTCAAAAACCACATGCCGTCTGAGAGGTAGGGAAAAGTGACCGCGCCATCGTCATAAAACTTCATGTAGTTGGGGTCATCCCAGGTCTTGCCCAAACCGTTTTGATACCGCCCCAAAATGCGCTGATTGATCACATCAACGCTGGTGTTTACATAGGATTTGTCAGCAATGGTTTCGGCCATTTTGAGTTTGTTTTGCAATCCTGAGTCGATCCATTTGCTGGCTTCCAAAATAGCGGCCGTCACCGCGCGTGCAGTGTTGGGGTATTTGCTGACAAATTCTGCGGTGGTGCCCAGGACTTTTTCTGGATGATCCTTCCAGATGTCTTGCGTGGTGATGGCCGTGATGCCAATGCCATCAGCAATGGCCCGGTGCCCCCAGGGCTCACCCACGCAGTAGCCGTCCATGTTGCCCACGCGCATATTGGCCACCATTTGTGGGGGAGGCACGGTGATGACTTTGGCATCTTTCATGGGGTTGATGCCCACACTGGCGAGCCAGTAATACAGCCACATCGCATGCGTGCCCGTGGGAAAGGTTTGCGCGAAGGTGTATTCGCGCTTTTCTTTATTCATCAATTTGGCCAAACTCGCACCATCCACTGCACCTTGGTCGGCGAGTTTTTTGGACAAGGTGATGGCTTGACCATTGCGATTGATTGTCATGAGCGCTGCCATGTCTTTTTTGGGTCCGGCAATGCCCAAATGCACGCCGTAGATCAGCCCATAAAGCACATGGGCGCAGTCAAGCTCTCCGGTGATGAGTTTGTCACGCACTCCAGCCCAACTCGATTCCTTGGTGGGGATGATTTTGACGCCGTATTTTTTATCAAAGCCCAACACCGAGGCCATCACGACACTTGCGCAATCAGTGAGTGGGATGAAGCCGATTTTCACTTCTTCTTTCTCCGGTTTGTCAGATCCTTGTGCGTAGACGGCAGCCCTAAGTGCGGGATCCACTCCGATGGCACCCACTGTGGCGGCTTGCAAAACGGTGCGGCGGCTCATGGATTGTTGGGAAAATGGAGTCATGGCGGCTCTCTTTCTGAAACAGTTGAAAACGGAAAACACAAAAAAAAACGTCCAGGCTCAACTGTGTTCATCGCACAGATGGCTTGGACGTCTTTGCCCTGATGTCTGACCTTCGTTGGCCAAACACTAACCACTAAGGGTTTACATTGAGACTGCAATTAATATGCCGTTGTGAATTCCTGGCCAGAAGGGCCGCAGAAAGCTTTCAAAACATAATAAATAGCATTAAAGTATTAAAAATATCTTGAAATTACTCATCCCAACAAGAGTTGACTCCTCCAAGTCGGATTCACAATGGGGATGAGTGCACTGTTTTGGTGATATTGAGAGGGTCGTCGTGCTCGACAGTTGTGCGTTGCACAAGTATTGAGAGCGATGATCAAAGCCAAAGTTCAGCCATATCGATGATTTGTTGCGAGACATCGGCCAGTTTGAGTCCTTTGTTCATGGCGATTTTGCGTATTTTGGCGTAGGCTTCGGGCTCCGAAATGTTATGTCTTTTCATGATCAGTCCCTTGGCTTGTTCGACCACGTTTTTCGTCACCAACGCCTCTTGGGCGTGTGAGAGTTCGGTGCGCAAGCGTTGTTCGTGCTCAAAGCGCGCCATGGCAACTTCCAAGATCGGCTTGATGCGACTTGGTGCAAGGCCTGAAACGATGTAAGCACTCACCCCTGCAGCCACGGCTTCATTCACATGGCTTGTATCCTCATCATCCGTGAAGAGCACGATGGCACGTCGCTCGTCTCGCGTGGCCATGACCACGTGCTCCAACGCGTCGCGGGCGTCGCTTTCTGCATCCACGATGATCAAATCGGGTTGCAATTGTGCGATGCGCTGTGCTAAAAAAACATCGACAGGCAAGGTTGCGATCAAGTTGTAGCCGTTTTCCAATAAACCGATGCGCAGGGTTTTGGATCTCTCGATCAGGCACACAGCGTGTTCATCTTGAGAGTCTTCGGTGACCAAGTCGGGCGCGACAACGACGATTCTGAGATTGGGGTGCATGCTGGCTCGGTGATAGCAGAAATAAAACCAGTGGGT
>CAISQQ010000263.1 GCA_903887655.1 uncultured Burkholderiales bacterium | reverse complement strand
TTGCCAAATTGGGGGCTTTTTATGGACAATGAATCTTCAAGCCTGAGAACAATACCCGGCTTTAGAGGTGTAGAGCGGGTTTACTTGGCCGCCATCTCAGCAGGAGCGGGTGCTTTGGGTTCGGCGAATTTGGCGCCCCCTGCATTGGCCATGTACACCACGGCGCGGCCCACTTCAATATCGTCGTAGTCACCACCGCCTTGTGCACCCATGGCGCCTTTGCCCTTGAGCGCAGACAAGTGCAAAGCGTCATAGCCTTTTTTGATGCGTGGGCCCCAAGCCGCAGCGTCACCAAACTTGGGGGAACCCGCTGCCCCAATGCTGTGGCAAGTCGTGCACTGCGCTTTGTAAACTTCTTCGCCGGTTTTGAGGGTGCGATTGGCGTCCTTGATGGAGACCATGCCCACACGCTCAATGCGAGCCGAAATTTGTTCAGGGGAGTTGTCCGAGCCCGCCGTGGGTTTGTTGGACGACGTGACGTAATACACCAAGCCAATGATGATGAAAATGGGCACGACAAAGGAGGCGAGCACCGTCACAGCGAATTGCTTGGGTGTTTTAATCGGATTGTGGTCGTCGTCTTGGGTGTGCTGGTCGCTCATGCAAGCCTCAAAAGAAAGATGGAAAGATAAAGAACTGATTATAACGAGTCTGCAAGTCGTCGCTGTCCAAGGGTCAAGGATCGATCAAATGGAACCCAGCAAAGAAAGGGTTCGCCCGCTTACAATAGGGAGCTTTCATTCAAATTCGATGCGGCTGTAGCTCAGTGGATAGAGTATTGGCCTCCGAAGCCAAGGGTCGTGGGTTCGATCCCCGCCAGCCGCACCATTCAGTCTCGGGTCCATACAGGACACCAGGGTAACTGATCGTACCGAACGCAAACGCTATCCTCAAGAAGTTCGGCCGCTGCGCAAGACTCATGGTGACGGTGGATCAGAACTCAGGGTTGTCGGACTCGGAGTCTTCGGCTTTGAGGCTCAAGGCCATGGCGTAGAGGGCTTTTTTGGCTTGACCTGTGATGTCTGCGCTCAAGGCCACAGCGGTTTTGAGGGGCACATGGGGGAGCAGTAATTTGAGCACCCGCGTGTCAAGTGTGGTCGTGCTCGCATCTTGAGGGGACGACGATTTGAGCGGGTGCACAACGAGTGCAAATTCGCCGCGCAAGCGGTCACTCGATGCGTCCAACCAGCCTTCGAGCTCGTGAGACTTCAAGGTCACGATTTCTTCAAACTGTTTGGTGAGTTCACGCCCGAGCGTCAAAGGACGCTCTCCCAAAGCCGAGAGTGCTTTGGCGGTGGCGTGAATTCGGTGCGGCGCTTCCAGAAGAATTTGTGCTCGCCGCTCCAGCGCCATGCCCTCAATTTGCGCACTGCGCGCTTGTGATTTAGTGGACAAGAAGCCCAAAAACACAAACCCCGAGTCATCTTGCTCGACCGCTCCACTCACACTGAGCAAGGCGGTGATGCTCGACACCCCAGGGATGGGGATCACTCGAAAGCCCTCACGCCTCACCGCTTGGGTGAGAACGGCGCCTGGGTCGCTCACCCCAGGCGTGCCCGCATCACTCAGATAGGCGACCCGCTGGCCTTGGCGCAGGCAAGCGATCACGCGCTGTGCACCCTCGTGCTCGTTGTGTTGATGAACGGCGATGCATTGGGAGGCGGGCAGCTCGAGCCCCAAACTGCGGCACAACTGCTGGGTGTGGCGGGTGTCCTCACACGCCACCATGTCCATGACTTGAAGGATGTAGAGGGCGCGCAGCGTCATGTCGGCCAAGTTGCCAATGGGAGAGGCCACCACGTATAGGCTTGCCGCGGGGAGTGTCTGGCCACCCACGATCTCTTTGGCGGCCAACAAGGCGTTTTGAAAAGGAGTGCTCATGGGGTTTGAATCTCAAAAGCCACCCCGTGGGTCAGCAGGGGGGGTGTGTCAGCAGGGGGCCAATCGGTCGTTTCAGCACACACTGCAATGCCGCCTGGCGTCAAGGTGATCGGGTATGATCACACATCATCTGTGCGTGGCAAGGGCAATCATAAGTGCAAACGCTCCCCGCTGCTGTGCATTCCCCCCGTGCCGGGTCTTGCACCTTACAAAGAACGCCGCATGCTAGAACAACGAATTGAACAACAGTTTATCGACAGCGCTGACTTGAAATACCAGTCCGCCCAGGTCTTGTCCAAACCCATCGCCTCGGCCATTCAGGCCTTGCTCGCTTGTGTGACGAGTGGTGGCAAGGTGCTCGTGTGTGGCAATGGCGGCTCTGCCGCCGATTCACAGCACTTTGCGGCTGAATTTGTCGGGCGCTTTGAGCGCGAGAGACCCGAGCTTGGGGCGATTGCGCTCACGACCGACAGCTCCATTTTGACGGCCATTGGCAACGATTACGATTTCAGTCAGATCTTTGCCAAACAAGTCCGCGCCTTGGGTCAAGGCGGGGATGTGCTCTTGGCCATATCCACCAGTGGTGGATCCGTCAATGTGCTCAAGGCGATAGAATGCGCGCACCAGCGGGAGATGACGGTGGTGGCGCTGACGGGCAAGGGTGGCGGCAAAATCGCCCAGGCCCTGAGAGAAACCGATGTGCACATCTGTGTGCCGCACGAACGCACCGCTCGAATCCAGGAAGTGCACTTGTTGATTTTGCATTGCCTCTGTGATGGTGTGGACACCCAATTGTTAGGCGACCAAGAAGGACAACCATGAAAATCAAAACCCCATCCATGCGACTGACCCAACTGCTGGCCGTGTTGGCCTTGGTGAGTGTGGGACTGCAGGCCTGCGCTCCCATGCTCGTGGGCGGCTTTGTGGGAGGAACCATGGTGGTCTCGGATCGACGCAGCTCCGGCACGCAGCTCGAAGACGAGGCCATTGAGATCAAGGCCTCCTCACGCATTCGAGAGAACTTGGGTGACAAAGTTCACGCCAGTGTCTCGAGCTACAACCGCCAAGTCTTGGTCACGGGCGAGGTGGGCAACCCACGCGACAAAGAGTACGTGATGCAAATTGTCTCCCAAGTCGATAACGTGAAATCGGTGCTCAATGAGCTTCAAATATTGCCGCTCACCACCTACTCCGAGCGCAGTAAAAATGTGTTGCTCGCCGCTCGCGTGAAGGCCAATTTTGTCGACCACCCAGAGTTGTCCTCCAACGCCTTCAAAGTGGTGGCCGAAGCTGGCACGGTGTACTTGATGGGCCGAGTGACCAAGCGAGAAGCCGATTTGGGTGTGGATGTCACTCGCAACACCCCGGGCGTGCAAAAAGTCATCAAGGTGTTTGAGATTTTGACCGACGACGAGTTGAGGGCCTTGTTGCCCGCGCCGGCCAAGCGTTGATGAAGGCCCTCAGGCATGAGGGCGCTCAATTGGGTGTTCAAGTGAGTCGCTTGATCAAACTCGATGTGTCCCAGCGCTTGCCGCCCAGGTCTTGCACATCGGCATAAAACTGGTCCACCAAGGCGGTGACGGGGAGCTTGGCCCCATTTTTCTGGGCCTCTTGCAAGACGATGTTCAAGTCTTTGCGCATCCAGTCCACTGCAAAGCCAAAGTCAAACTGATCGGCCACCATGGTTTTGCCGCGGTTTTCCATCTGCCAGCTTTGTGCCGCCCCTTTGCTGATCACATCGAGCACCACGTTCATATCCAGGCCCGCTTTCATGCCAAAGGCAATGCCCTCGCTCAAGGCCTGCACCAAACCGGCGATGCAAATTTGGTTGACCATTTTGGTGAGTTGCCCAGCCCCACTGTCTCCCATGTAAGTGCAGGCTTTCGAAAACGCCATGGCCAATGGCCGAATGAGTTCAAACGCCTCGCGCTTGCCGCCGCACATGACGGTGAGCAGACCGTTTTGCGCGCCAGCCTGGCCGCCCGAGACCGGCGCGTCAATAAAATCGATCCCCGCTTTGATGCTGTGCTCAAAAAGCTCCCGGGCAATTTGTGCCGACGCGGTGGTGTGGTCGACCAACAGGGTGTGGGGGTCCATGCCGTTCAAGGCCCCCTCGTCTCCCAAAATCACCTGGGCCAGATCGTGGTCGTTGCCGACACAGCAAAAGACCACCTCAGCGCCTTGGGCCGCGGCTTTGGGGGTGGTGGCCGTCTTGACGCGCTGCGTGTGTCCGTATTCCGCTAAAAAAGCTTGCGCTTTGGCGGGTGTTCGGTTGTAGACCGTGACGTGGTGGCCGCTCAGCAGCAAATGCGCAGCCATCGGGTAGCCCATGACACCCAGGCCAAGAAAGGCAACTCGCTTGGGGGCAATGGATTCGTAGGTTTTAGGCTGGGTGCTGGACATGGTGGGCTTTGGTGGTTGGAGGTGGATGAAGGCGACAAAAAGGGGACAAGCAAGAAGGCAAATGAGAATTCAAACAAGAAGTCAAACGAAAAATCAAGCGAAAAATCAAGCGAGTAGGCGATGGAGTGGCGCGTCACGCCTGAAGTCCCATAGTCGGGGTGAACCCAAGCTGTGCGACACCCTGGCATCCCTGGGGTCAATCCACACACCGCTTCAATTCTAGGAGTATATTGGAGAGATGACGATGCTCATAGATCAATGGACGGGTGTGCTTGCGCGCATCCAAGCGGCTTGTTTGCGCTGCAATCGCTCGCCCCAAGAGGTTCAGCTGCTGGCGGTCTCCAAAACCGTGCCCTTTGCGCGCTTGGCCGAGCTCGCCCGGGCTGGGCAGGTGGACTTTGGCGAAAACTACATCCAAGAGGCGGTGGAAAAGATCGAGGCCGCGAGCACGCAATGGGCAAGCCAGCCTGGGGCTGAGCTCAAGCCAAGGGCAGTCTGGCACTGCATTGGCCCCGTTCAAAGCAACAAAACCCGCTTGGTGGCCACTCACTTTGATTGGTTGCACACCCTGGACCGCCTCAAAATCGCCCAGCGCTTGAGCGAGCAGCGCCCGGCGTTTCTCGCACCTTTGCAGGTGCTTATCCAAGTCAACGTCGACCAAGGCCAGACCAAGTCGGGCATCCCGCCCGAGGAGGTCTTGCCCCTGGCCCAAGCGGTGATGGGCCTGAAGGGGCTCAGCCTCAGAGGCATCATGACCCTGCCCGATCCTGAGCCCGATCATGCCCGCCAAGTGGCGCTTCACCGGGTGGGCCGGGCGGTGTTTGATCACGTCCTTCAAGCCACGGGCAACCCCTCTTGGGACACGCTCTCGATGGGCATGACGCAAGATCTGGAGGCGGCCATCGAGGCGGGCAGCACCCTGGTGCGGGTGGGTACAGCGATATTTGGTGCGAGAAGCGCGCTCAAAGAAGCTGCTGAGCGCGCAGCCCCCAGCGCTTAAAAGCGCTCGAGCTCGGGGTGCGGCAAGGCGCCAGCGCGCACGATCATTTGACCGCGCTCTGCACAGCGGTGAAGCGAGGGGATGACCTTGCCCGGATTCAACAAACCCATGGGGTCAAAGGCCGCTTTGAGGCGACGCATTTGATCGTTTTCTGGCTCGGTGAATTGCGCGCACATGCTGGTGAGCTTTTCCACCCCCACCCCATGCTCGCCAGTGATGGTGCCACCCATTTGCACACTGGTCTCCAAAATCTCAGCCCCAAAGGCCTCGGCCATGGCGAGCTCTTGGGGTTTGGAGGCATCGAACAAAATCAAGGGGTGCAAGTTGCCATCCCCCGCATGAAAGACGTTCACGCAGCGCAGACCGTAGCGCCCTTGCATGTGGGTGATGGCTTTAAGCATGTCGGCCAGGCGTTTGCGAGGAATGGTCGAGTCCATGCACATGTAGTCCGGGCTCAGTTGACCGGACGCGGGAAAGGCATTTTTTCGCCCACTCCAAAAGCGCAAGCGCTCGGCCTCGTTTTGACTCACGGCCAATTGGGTGGCGCCGCACTCACCCAAGACCGCTTTCATGCGAACAATCTCTTCCTCCACTTCCTCCACGGTGCCGTCGCTCTCACACAGCAAAATGGCCGCCGCATTCAAGTCGTAACCCGCGTGCACAAATCGCTCGGCCGCTTGGGTCATGGCCTGGTCCATCATTTCAAGCCCCGCTGGAATGATGCCCCGGGCAATGATTTGCGCCACCGCTTGGCCCGCGTCTTCAAGCGTTGCAAAACTCGCCATGATGCAGCGGGCAATTTGGGGTGAAGGGGTCAATTTGACCGTCACCTCCAGCGTCACGGCGAGCATGCCCTCTGAGCCCACCACCAAGGGCAGCCAATCCAAGCCCTCGGCATCCAAGGTCTCAGAGCCAAAACTCACCGCTTCACCCTCGATGGTGTAGCCCTTGACGGACAAGACGTTGTGCAGGGTCAAGCCGTATTTCAAGCAATGCACCCCGCCTGAGTTTTCAGCGACATTGCCCCCAATGGTGCAGGCGATCTGGCTCGAGGGATCGGGCGCGTAATAAAGGCCGTGCTGCGCCACCGCTTGGCTGATGGCCAGGTTGCGCACCCCACACTCGACACGGGCTGTGCGGCTTTGTGGATTCACGTCCAAGATGCGGTTGAATTTGGCCAAGGACAACAGCACCCCTTGGGCGTGGGGCATGGCCCCGCCCGACAAGCCAGTGCCAGCGCCTCGGGCCACGACGGGAATGCCAAGGGCGTGGCAGGTTTTGAGCACCGCTTGGACCTCTTGGTGGGTCTCGGGCAGCACCACACACAAAGGGCGGGTGCGGTAAGCGGTCAAGCCGTCGCACTCATAGGGGGTGGTGTCTTCCAAATCATAGAGCAAGGCATGCGTTTTAACGCAGGGGCGCATCGCTTCGATGATCTCTTCTTTGCGCGCCAAGCTCACCCCCGCTTGGGGTGACTCGCTCACGAGGTGTTCAAAGTCTAGCGCCATGGGGGCCTTATTTGAAGATGACGGTTTTGTGGCCGTTCAAAATGACGCGGTGCTCGCTGTGCCATTTGACCGCCCGGGCCAACACTTGGCTCTCGGTGTCTCGCCCCATGCGGGTGAGGTCTTCGGGGGTCTGGGCGTGGTCCACGCGCGCCACATCTTGCTCGATGATGGGGCCTTCATCCAAATCGGTGGTGACGTAGTGAGCGGTCGCCCCAATGAGTTTGACGCCACGCTCATGCGCTTGGTGGTAGGGCTTGGCGCCTTTGAAACTGGGTAAAAAGCTGTGGTGAATGTTGATGGCTTTGCCACTCAAGGTCTGGCACATGGGGTTGGAGAGGATTTGCATG
>CAISQQ010000262.1 GCA_903887655.1 uncultured Burkholderiales bacterium | reverse complement strand
AGACTGGCCTCATGAATCTTGGTCCATTAAAGGGCAAAAAGAGGAGTTGCTGAGTCTTTATGCCCATTACTGCTCAGAAGCCACCTCAATCCTAGAGCACTGTGATGATATTTTGAAAACCGCCATGTATGTGAGGCAGCCACTGGAGAGCTGGAGCTATGAGCGGGTTGCCCTGCTGGGAGACGCCTGTCACTCCATGCTGCCGTTCATGGCGCAAGGTGCGGCCATGGGACTCGAAGACGCTGTGGTCCTTGCTCGATGTTTGAGCGTGATGAATGGCCATGATGTGTGCTCTACCTTGAAACGTTATGAGCACTTGCGCCTATCGCGTGCGAGCAAAATTCAACTCGCTTCGGCGCAAAATGATTGGCTGCGCAATGATTCCAACGCCGACTGGGTTTATGGTTACAACCCGTGGCAAATAGAAATTTAGAAAGCGATTCATCATGAACAAAAGATCTTGGTTGCAATTGATGGCAGCAGCGGGACTCGAGTCGGTTTGGCCTCAAACCTATGCACAAAAGGGCTTTCCTGCCAAGCCCATCAAATTGTTGGTGGGTTTCGCAGCAGGTGGGGCAACGGACATTGCTTTTAAGATTTTGGCGAGCAACGCCGCTTCCATCATCGATCAACCGGTGGTGGTGGAAAACAAGCCGGGAGCGGGCATGGTCATTCCTGCCCAAATGATGAAAACCACCCCGCCAGATGGATACACCGTTGCACAAATTGCAGTCACCGTATTTAGGCAAGCCATCATCGATAAAACCGATTTTGATCCTCTCAAGGATTTGAGCTATATCATTGGCTTGAGCGCTTATTCTTTCGGCTTGGTCGTCGACGCATCATCCCCGTTCAAAACGTTGGCTGACTATATCGATTTTGCCAAAAAGCATCCTGCACAGTTGACCTACGGGACCACGGGGACTTTTTCATCGGCTCAGCTGACCATGGAGGATTTGGCTTTCCAAAACAACGTTCAGTTCAATCACGTACCCTACAAAGGCGGCATCGAGGCTTTGCAAGCCTTGTTGGGTGGTCACATTATGTCCATGGCCGATGCGCCCAGTTGGGCGCCGTATGTGGAGAGTGGCAAATTAAGACTTTTGGTCACCGCCGATGAGAAACGCTCAGAGCGTTTTCCCAATGTGCCGACCATGATTGAATCGGGGTTCAATATCGTTCAAAACGCGCCATTTGGATTGGCGGCGCCTCGCGATACCGACCCTGCTGTGATCAAGAGGTTACACGATATCTTTAAAGCAGCCATGGAGATGGACAACTTTAAAGAAGCGCTCAAAAAATACAATCTGTCGTCCATGTATTTGAGCAGCGCCCAATTCAAACAATTCGCTGCTGACATCATGAAAAAGGAAAGACCTTTGATTGAGCGCATCGGATTGAAAAGCAATTGAGTCGAGCCATCCACAAAGCGAAAAGCGCCAAAGGCTTTTTTTCCGCCGTCTTGCCTGCCCTCAACCGCGCACAAACCCGTTGGAGCTGATGGGCCCATCGGCCAATCCTGGTCCTTCATTGATTGGGTCCCGCATGAACGGCATCAAACCGAGGATCTCATTGGGTGCAGACAAAACGTGACGACGCCCCATACTTCTTGCAAATCGTCACCTCCTGGGCAACCCTCATCTGGATGTGCAGGCCAGACATTGGTCATTGGGGGCCTGAATGCGCCGCCCCTTTGTTCAAAAACGCACAAGTTCAGCCCCATCTCCTTCATGGCCACCACCACCTGACCTGCACGCGGCTCCAAGGACCGGTCCACCACCAAGAGATCGCCTTGACAGATGCCCACCGCTTTCAGTTGATCGTCTCTTGCGCGAAACAGCACCGTGCTGCTTGGATTGGGCACTAAAAAATCGTCCAAACCCAAAGCTTGGTGCGATGCTTGGCCAGGGCGGGACTGAGCCCCGGGAACAGGATCTTGAAGACGGTGATAAAACTCGTGTGAAGTGGCGTTCATGACACAATAATACTGTACAAAAATACAGCTGTCAAGCATTCTGAGCATCCATTCCTGCGCCTTGAGGTGTCGTCTTGAGATGGGTCAAACGCCAGTTCAGGCCAGCTTTTAAAGTCAGGGGCCTTGTTTGTGAAATGGAGTGCCTCAGAAGGGTGTGGCCCATGCCGTGAGGACTTCAATCCTCTGGTCGTGGTGCCGAACCGGCCTATACCGAGTAATCACCAAGACCTGTGGCATCACAATTCTGCTATCTTTTAAGGCCACCAGGCCTGCGATTTTCGTGAGCACGGATGCGCTGAAAGTGCCGTCCAGTGATCCTTGATTCACCCTTGATCTTAGAAACCTCACCATGACCTCTATTTTTGACCAACACCTCGATCGCAACGATGCCAACCATGTACCACTCTCACCCGTGAGCTTTGTCGAACGCTCGGCCGAGGTGTTTGGTGACCTCCCGGCCGTGATCCATGGTCAAAGGCGCTACACCTGGGCGCAGTGCCGCGAGCGCTCAGCGCGTTTGGCCGCGGCCTTGCAGCACCTGGGTGCCAAGAAGAACAGCACCGTGAGTGTGATGCTGGCCAACACCCCCGAGATGGTCGAAGCCCACTACGCCATTCCCGCCATCAATGCGGTCATCAACACGCTCAATATCCGATTGGATGCGGCGCTCTTGGCCTGGCAACTCAACCACTGTGAATCAAGTGTTCTCATCACAGACCGAGAATTCGCACCCACCATCGCCCAAACCCTTGCCATCTTGAAACAAGAATTCAACAAAGAATTGATCGTGATCGATGTCTGCGACAGCGAGTACTTGGGCGCTGGCGAGCGTCTTGGCCACCATGAGTACGAAGCCTTGCTTCAAGCTCATGCACCGCTGAGCCATTTGGTGGGACCACAAGATGAATGGGACGCCATTGCCGTGAGTTACACCTCGGGCACCACGGGGGACCCCAAAGGAGTGGTGACCCACCACCGAGGTGCTTATCTCAATTCTGCTTGCCAAGCCCTCACTTGGAACATGCCCCACTTTCCCGTCTATTTATGGACCTTGCCGATGTTTCACTGCAATGGCTGGTGTTTCCCGTGGACCATCGCCATGATGGGAGGAACCCACATTTGCTTGAGGCGCGTTGACGCACAAAACATCTTGAGCGCCATCAAAGAGCACCAAGTGGATCATTTCTGCGCCGCCCCCATTGTTTTTAATTTGATTTTGGCGGCTCCCGAAGAACAGCGCGCTGGCATCACCCACAAAGTCAGGGGGATGGTGGCCGGTGCTGCGCCCTCGGCCGCCATGATCGAGGGCATGACCCTCATTGGTTTTGATGTGATACACGTCTATGGCTTGACCGAGGTGTATGGCCCAGCGGCCGTGGCCGTCAAACGCAACGCTTGGGCTCAAGAGCCTTTGTCCGAGCAAGCCCGACTCAACGGTCGACAAGGCGTGCGCTACTGCTTAGAAGAAGGCATGACACTCAAAGATTCGCAGACCATGAGCGACTTGCCCGCTGACGGCAACACCATGGGAGAGATCATGTTCAGGGGCAATATTGTGATGAAGGGTTACCTTAAAAACCCAAGCGCCACCGACAAATCCTTTGCCGGAGGCTGGTTTCACACGGGCGACCTGGCCGTCATGGAGAGTGACCGGTACCTCAAAATCAAAGACCGCAGCAAAGACATCATCATCTCAGGGGGCGAGAACATCAGCTCTTTGGAAGTCGAAGACTGCCTGTATCGCCACCCCGCTGTCATGGCATGCGCTGTCGTGGCCAAAGCCGATGAGCGCTGGGGCGAGACGCCTGTGGCCTATGTGGAGCTCAAAACTGGCAAGCAAGTGAGCGCGCAAGAGTTGCTCGAGCATTGCAAAGCACACTTGGCCAACTACAAAGTGCCCAGAGATTTTCGCTTCGAGCCGATTCCGAAAACCTCCACCGGCAAAATTCAAAAGTTTGAGTTGCGAAAAAGAGCTTCGGTATAGGCTGCCATCAACGGTTGTTTAAAACTTACGCGCTTGGTGGGGCCAGCTTGACACAACTCGCTTCATAAGAAAAGGGGTTGAGCAACGCGGGGGATTGATT
>CAISQQ010000261.1 GCA_903887655.1 uncultured Burkholderiales bacterium | reverse complement strand
TGTGGGTGGCCACTGTCATCGCCAGCGGCTTCTTGGCCAGTGCAACTGCCGCCCCGAGTGTTACGCGGTTGACGCCGCCCAGCGAGCTTTTTGCAAGCGGACAAGCCGCACCGGTCATTGCGCGCTTTCTACCCGGCCAACGCTTTGATCTGCAAGCCACCATTGCCCCCGACGATGCAAGCAAAAGCATCACCGCTGTTCAATTCATGGTCGATCAAAAACCGGTCAAACTCCCGGTCAGCCTCAAAGACTGCAGCACAGGGTGCTTGCCCAAGATCGCCAAAAACGCCACCATTGCCTCCTCCCGCGCTTTCAGTGTGAGCACGCCTGGCGTGCACACCTTGAGCGTCAAAGCCGAGCAAAGTGATGGACAAAGCGTGTTCGCCCAGGGCAACTTTGAAGTCGTGCCCTTGAGCGTGGGTGGTCAAAAGGTCAAAAACATCATCATCATGCTCGGAGACGGCATGGGCGCGGCCCATCGCACTGCAGCTCGCATCGTGGGCGGTGGTTACGCCCAGGGTAAAGTCATCAACCCGCTTGCCATGGATTCATTCCCAGTCACCGGCATGGTGAAGACCTCGTCACTGAACTCGATCATCACCGACTCTGCACCGGGCATGTCCTCTTACGTTTCCGGCAACAAAAACAACAACAACGAAGAAGGTGTCTTTCCTGATGACACCCTGGACGTCTTTGACAACCCGCGCATTGAGTATTTGAGCGAGTACTTGCACCGCACCCAAGGCAAAGCACTGGGCGTGGTCACGACGGCTGATGTCTTTGATGCCACGCCGGCCGCCAACGCCGTGCACACCAGCAACCGCGGCGCAGGAACGGGCATCGTCGACCAGTTCTTGGACGACCGTGATTTGTCTGGACTCACCGTCCTCATGGGAGGTGGGCGCAAATGGTTTTTACCCGCGAGCACACCCGGTTCAGCTCGCAGCGACAAAAGCGACTATGCGTTTTCAAGCACGGACGCTCACACCGCGTTGATCTCCAAAGCTTGGGGCGCCAAGCCTGGCAAGCTCGATACGGGCCGCGACCTCATTGCCGACTTTCAAACAGCTGGGTTTGCCTATGCGCCCACACGCAGCGCGCTCCAAAGTCTGGACGCTTCGCACACCGAGCGCTTGTTGGGACTCTTTGCGTTCTCGAACATGAATGTGGCCTTGGACAAAATTGATGGACGCCGCGGCGTAGCCGCCTCTTCGGGCACCAAGGTGGTGGATGACTACGGTTTGCCTGATCAACCCATGCTCGATGAAATGACCGACAAGGCCTTGGCCGTGCTCTCCACCAAGAAAAATGGTTTTATTCTGATGGTCGAAGGGGCCTCCATTGACAAACAAGCGCACAACATGGACACCGAGCGTTGGATTTTGGACACCCTTGAGTTTGACAAGGCCGTTGCCCGTGCTCAAGACTACGCCAAAAAACACAAAGACACCTTGGTGATCGTGACTGCTGACCACGAGTGTGCGGGTGCGGCCTTGATTGGAGGCTCTATGGTGAGTGACGCGCAACTGATCGAGCTGGGCAAAGCCGGTGGTGCAGCGAACTTGCGCGACAAAGTGGTGGGAATTTACGCCGATGCGGGTTTTCCGAAGTACACCCTGGCCGCCGATGGCTACCCCCAAGCCACCAACATCGATCGCCGACTCCTGGTGGGATACGGCGCCAATCCCGATCGCTTTGAAGACTGGAGAACCAATGAGTTTCCCAACCAGGATTCTCAGCAGCCCTTTGTGAAACAAGCACCCTTGAACGCCTATCCTGCCGATTCAAGCAAGCGCGATGTGGACGGCAAATTCATGGTGACCGGTCAAGTGCCAGGTAGCGATGCGGTGCACACCGCCACCGACATCCCCTTGTCCGCATTTGGCTTGGGGGCTTGGAGCTTCACGGGTGTGATGGACAACACCGATGTGTTCTTTAAAATTGCGCAGTCCGTGATGGGTGGCGTGGTTTTACCGACTGGATTCAAGTAACTTCTGCGTGAGTCCCAAGCGCTCATCAGAAAATAAGCACCGGAACCCCCCGCCTTCATGCGCAGAAGGCTGGGTCTAAAACCCGAGAGCGATTCACAGGAGCGCCCATCACGCGCCCTGAAATCCTGATTGGCGCGCCAACGCATTCAACGCCCCTTTTTGAAGGGGCGTTTTGCTTCCAGAACTGGTTTCTAAAGTTGAGGCCTCCATCGCCCTCAAGTTTTGCAAGGAATGCGTGGCCTCTACGGCCTCTGCGGCCTCTCAGACCCTAGGGTATTGACCTATTTTTTAGTCAATCCATTGCCCATAAAGTCAAAAACACATTCCTCTCCCGCGCAAAAGCTTTCATGCTCAATTTCGACCCACAGCCCCATGAGTGACCCGCGAACTTTCTCAGCGTTGCCGCCAAGCTCGGTCAAGGCCCCCACACTGGACTATTTGACGCGCGAGGAGGCTCTGGACATCTTACAAGTCAAGCGCTCCACCCTGTACTCCTATGTGAGTCGAGGGTTGATCCGGTGCATCAAACTCAATGGCAGCGCCGTCAGCCATTACGCCCTTGAAGATATCAAGCGCTTGAAGGCGAAAAGCTCAGCTCGCTCGGGTCACGGACCTGTCGCCGCGGGGGCCATGCGTTGGGGTGACCCGGTGATTTTGTCGTCCATCACGGCCATCACACCCGACGGCCCGCGCTACAGACGGCGCTTGGCCACCGACATTGTTCGCTCAAACACGCCCTTTGAAGTCGTGACTGACTATTTATGGACGGGCCACTGGAATGAAGAGTCGACCGTGTGGCAAAACGAAACCATTCCCATCGCTGTGCCGCAATCCCTTGAAGCCATCGTTCAAGTGCATCCCCATATTCACATCTTGCAATTGATGGCGCAAGCGACCATGAGCATGGGGATATCGGAGAGCACACCACTTGCTCTCAACGAGTTGGCACGCACCGATGTCATGTCGGCAAGGCGTTTGATCAGTGCCATGACCGGTGTTTTTGGGTTCCTGGGGCCCACCCAATCGTATGTGATGCCCCTCGCCGGTGAATCCATCGCCCACACATTGACCAGAAGCCTAGGGCTGGCAGCAGACCCGGTGGTGATTTGTGCACTCAACAGCGCCTTGGTCTTGGTGGCAGACCATGAGCTCAACCCTGCAACGTTTGCTGCGCGTATTGCGGCCTCTTGGGGCGCTCAATTTCATTCGTGCATCAGCGCAGCCCTCGACGTGCATTATGGGATCGGCAAAGGCTGCGATCGTGTCGAGGCACTCTTTTCTTCATCGCCCAACCCAAAGATGTGGTGTCCAAGGTCTTGGAGAAAATTGAACACGGTCAGCGCCTGGAGGGCTTTAACCACAGACTTTATCCTTCTGGGGATCCGAGATCAAAAGTGCTCATGAAGTTGGCGCATCAAAACGCGCCGTATCACTTGCCAACTCAATCGATTTTGAAGGCTTTGCAAGCGCTGGAAAAC
>CAISQQ010000260.1 GCA_903887655.1 uncultured Burkholderiales bacterium | reverse complement strand
TAAAAAATGAACGTCACAGGCTGTCGAATTTCCAACAGCCTCTTGACTCATAGCAATTGGTATGCCATTCAACACCGGGATGGGCAACGCTAGCCAGGACTAGGCGTCGGAGTTCAAAAAGGAAGCATGAAAGCGCAAAAAAGCAGTGATGGTGGGCGCAAACCGCTCGAACTCGGCCTCATCGTATTTGATGTGAAAGTGATCCAAGCGGGCGGTTTGAGCCTGGTAATCGCACTCGAGCTTCCAGGACAAGACCTTGGGGGTGGACTGGATCAAGTGAAAATTGGTGGCAAAGGACCAACTCCAGTGTTGGTCGTGAGGTGGCGTGTTGTGCCGAACCACCAGCACGTCAAGCTCCCCATGGGCCGCATGGTTGAGCCAGTTTTGCACTTGGTTGACACTCAAAAGACCCAACAAACCCGGGTTCAATTTCATGCCCTCCACGATGGAGAAGGTTTGCGCTTGAACACCAGCGCCAAGCGACTGGGGGTTTTGCAAAAAACGTTCAGAAAAATAATCCGCCAAACCCTGAGGCTTGGGAAGCACACCCAAGGTCAACAAAAACCGCTCAATGTCGATGGGAAAATGGGGATGCATCAGGGCGTCTCAAAGAAGATGGGGGCATTAAAAGGACTTCAAGCTGCGAAACGCCAAGGCGTCGTTGATCGCGCGGTAGACGTTGTTGAACAAGACCCGTTCTTGAGACGTGAAAACGGCTTGTTGTCCGTTGCTCAACTGCAAGATGATCTTGAACGTGATCTGAGCCGGGGTAAAAGCCCGAAATAGGGCCACCAAGCTCAACGCCAGCGCCAAGACAAAGAGCGTGACTTGGGTCTCCTCGCTGGGCAAGGCGCCGAGCAAGGAGTCACCGAGCAAGGCCGTGCCCAACGCCACCATCAAGCCCAGGACAAAGCACACCACGGCCAAGAACAAGCTCGACCACAAGATGAGTTTGACGTTTCTTTTCTCTTGCGTTTGAAGCGAGCAGACATGCTCGAGCACAATCACCTGTTGACCCAGCACCACCCGAGAGTCCGTGACTTGCACGAAGCCTTGATCAAAGAAAAATTTATTCATGTCCGTCTTTTAAAAAACTGCGCCATGATAACCACATTTGCTCGCGCCCCGCTCTTGTGCGCCCAAGCGCCCTCTTGCACGCGCGCCTCACACCCCCTAGAGGCGTGCACCAAAATGGTCACCCCTTTGCCGCGCCCAAGCCCCATCAAAGAAGCGCTTTTTGAACCCTGACCCCCTTTGCCGAGCCTTTGCTGGGCTCTGGCTCCCCGCGAAACACCCCACTCGCTGGTGCAATAATGGGAGGGCCAACCTCGATGAAGGAACGATTCTTGCGTAGAGGTCCAAGCCCCCAGAGGAAACCGCCATGCTCACCACCCAACAACCTGTCTTGCGAAAATTCTGGCATGCCGTCATGCCCTTGTCCGAGCTGACACTTGGCCCCCAGCCGTTTCGTTTATTGGGCCAAGACATCGTGGTCTTTTTGGACGCCCAGGGTGAGCCAGCTGCCTTGCGTGATCGCTGCTGCCACCGCACGGCCAAGCTCTCCAAGGGCTGGATCAAAGACGGGGCATTGCAATGCGCCTACCACGGCTGGTGCTACAACCCCAAGGGCGAGGTGGTGCACATTCCGCAGTGGGAAGAAGGACGCAGCATTCCTGAGCAGTACAAGACCACGTCTTACCACTGCGTGAGCCGCTACGGCTACGCCTGGGTTTGCCTGGAAGACCCCATCGCAGACATCCCCCCCATTGCTGAGTTTGGAGCAAGTGGCTACCGAACCATTTATCAGTTTTATGAAACCTGGGCGACGTCTCCCATGCGAGCGCTGGAGAACTCTTTTGACAATGCGCACTTTAGCTTTGTGCACCGCGCCACCTTTGGCGTGGCCGCCAACCCCAAGCCCAGCAGCTACGAGCTCGTCGACACCGATAGCGGCTTTTATGCTGAAACGCGAGTGCCCGCCACCAATCCAGTGGCCTTTCAAAAAATCAGTGGCGTGAGTGACCCGGTCACCACACGGCACATGCGAAACGCTTACTTTTTACCCTTCTCCAGAAGACTCGACATCGAATACCCCTCGGGCATTCGGCACATCATTTACAACTGCTTTACCCCCATCGATGACGGCCATATCCAGTTGTGCCAGTGGCTCTTT
Source organism: uncultured Burkholderiales bacterium (assembly GCA_903887655.1). Taxonomy (GTDB): domain Bacteria; phylum Pseudomonadota; class Gammaproteobacteria; order Burkholderiales; family Burkholderiaceae_C; genus Limnohabitans. The sequence continues at coordinate 6,148 of CAISQQ010000260.1, read as the reverse complement.
AGAAACGACACCGAAGCCGATTGCCCTGAGCGCATGCTCATCGAATTTGACGAAGTGATCACGCGTGAGGACAAAGACATCTTGGAGGCCACCGACCCCGATGCCGTGATTGACACCCGACGTCTCGGTGTGGAGTTCTCCATGCCCAGCGACAAACCCGGTCTTTTGATTCGCCGCAAACTCATGGAGTTGCTCACCGCTCACGGTGAGCAAGAAGTGCACGCCAACCGAAGTTGAGCGCAGGCGTTCATCCCAACCTCCAACCTCCAACCTCCAACCTCCAACGTCCAACTTTACCCTCCCCCAAAACGGTCACCCGTCACCCTCAGCCTTCACCCTCATTGAACCATGTCCCCGATGCCCCAACTACCCCCCGAAGCGTCACTGAGCGAGCGTGACGCCACCTACCTCAGACAAGCGATCGTGTGGTCGCAAACTGCCCGCGCTCGAGGCAACCGCCCGTTTGGTGCCGTGGTGGTTGATCAAGCCGGCGTGGTGCTCACCGAGGCCTACAACTGCGGCACGGAAAAGAGCGACCTCACCGCCCACGCCGAGACCACCGCCGTGCGCCAACTGGGCTTGCAGTTTGGGCGAGAGACTTTGCAGCATGCCACCCTTTACTCCTCGGCAGAGCCGTGTGTGATGTGTGCTGGAGCGATTTTTTGGTCGGGCATTGGCCGCGTGGTGTTTGGCATTGATGCCGAGCGACTGCGCCTCTTTCGGGGTGAGGTGAGCGAACAAAAGGATGTGCATCTGTCATGTCGAGATGTGTTCAACGCTTCCCCACACCCGATCGAGTGCATTGGGCCGGCGCTGATCGAAGAGTCCACCGTGCCCCACCGGGGGGCGTGGAAAACTTAACGCCAAGCGTCCCCAGCACCCACCGAGCTTGACCCACCCCAGCCAACTTCGCTGTGTCCCAGACACGGCCTTGTTTTTTTGTCACCCAGGCCTGAGCCCCACACCAGCACCACCACCATGCGCGTCCTCGTTATTTTTTGCCACCCCGTTGAGAGCAGTTACCAAGCGGCCTTGCACCAAGAGGTCTTGGCGGGCTTGAGCCTGGCCGGTCACGAGATCGATGACTTGGACTTGTATGGCGAGAATTTCAACCCAGTGCTCTCCAGACAAGAGCGGTTGGATTACCACGAAGTCCCCGCCAACCGCTTGCCGGTGCAGTCTTACATCGACCGACTGCTCTGGGCCGAGGCGTTGGTGTTTTGTTTCCCCACCTGGTGCTTTGGGCTGCCCGCCATGCTCAAAGGTTTTTTTGATCGGGTTTTGATGCCCGGTGTGGCGTTTGACATCAGTGACCCTGCGAATGTCAAGCCCGCGCTCACCCATTTGAAATACATCTCTGCCGTCGTCACCTATGGGCGCCCGCGCTGGATGGCCTGGTACATGGGGGATCCGCCCAGACGGGTGATCACCCGCTATCTGCGCGTCTTGACGGGTGGGACAGCGCACATCAGCTACCACGCCCAGTACCACATGAACATCGCCACCCCCACTCAACTCGAGCGCTTCAAAGCGCGGGTGCGCCTGGCCATGAGCCGTTGGGGTCGATGAGCTCAAGGCAGCCTGATGCTCTGATGCCTTGGTGTTTGACGGCCCTAAAATACCCCAATCCAACGGGGCTCCATTTGAACCCGAGCCCATGGGTTTGACCCTCCTTTACACTCCAAACCATCCATGTCTGATCCCCACGCTGACTCCCCAACCCCTGCCCTGCACTTGGTTCAAAACGCCCGACTGCCGCGCTGGGTTTTGAGTGACGAGGTGCTCAGGACCCCAGGCACCAGCGGTCAGGTGCGCAGCGACAACACGACGGTGGACCTTCACATCGAGCACGGATGCATCAAGCGCATCAGCCCAAGCGTTCAGCCCAGCCTGGCGGCCACGCAAGCGTTGGCAGCCCACGCAGGGGTCTTGGACGTGCAAGGCCGCTTGGTTCTGCCCGGCTTGGTCGATGCGCACACCCATTTGGATAAAACCTTGACGCTCTCGCGACTCGGGGAGGTCAAGCCTGGGCTCTTGAACGCGATCGAGTCCATGATGAAAGACCGCGCCAAGTGGAGCGTCGAAGACATCGAAGAGCGAGCCAGCACGGCACTGCACTGGGCGCTCGAGAGCGGCGTGAGCCACATCCGGACCCACTGCGACTGGTGGGAGGTGCAAACCACACCTTTGGCTTGGGGGGTGTTGAACCGCTTGGCCGCAACTTGGTCCACGCGCTTGCAACTCGACCGGGTGAACCTGATCCCCTTGACGCTCTTTGCCAACCCGACTGACGCGCACGCATTGGGACGAGCCGTGATCGAGGCCAACGAGGTGCATCCCGGTGCGAGCTTGGGCGGATTTATCCACACAATCAACTGGAACCCCGAGGCCTTGGGCCATCTCATGCGCGTGGCCCATGCGCTCAAGCTCGACTTGGATTTGCACGTGGACGAGGAATTGAATCCCCTGGCCTGTGGTTTGGAGCATATCGCCAAAGCAGCGCTCGACCTGGGGTTTCAAGGCCGCATCGTGTGTGCCCACACCTGCGCCTTGGCGCAAAAAACCGACAGCGAGGCCCAGGGCATTTTGCAGTGGGTCAAAGACGCGGGCATCACCCTGGTGAGCCTGCCAGTCACCAACATGATCTTGCAAGACGCGGTGACCGGGCGCACACCTCGCCAGCGAGGCCTCACCTTGGTCAAGGAAGCCCAGGCCATGGGCATCCCCGTGATGGTGGCCAGTGACAATGTGCAAGATCCGTTTTGCTCGGTGGGCAGCTATGACCCCATGGACGCTTTGAACTATGGGGTGCCTTTGGCGCAATTGCCCGACGCATTTGACCTGTGGTCACAAGCCATTTGTCGCAGCGACTGGCTGGCCTCCAAACACTCACCCAGCGCGCCCAAGCCCTTGAGTGCGGGCTCGCCAGCCAACTTGGTGATCTTTGACAAAGCCACCCTCCAAGGCTTTCCCGCGCGCAGCCACGATCGCCTGAGGGTGCGTGGCGGCTTGCTGCTTGATAAAACAACGCTGACATGAGGGCTTAACCATGGCGGTGTTTGGCAGCTCTTGTATGATAAGAGACCCGTTAACGCATGCGCGTTGACTCCTCCACTTGAGCTCACTCCATGGCACGAACCATTGCACCCTCCTCTTCTTTGACAGACCCGTCTGCGCCACAGGCTGCGCCCTTGGCGCGCTACAGTGCCTACCGCCAAGCTGGGGACTTTATTTTTCTCTCCGGCATCATTGCCGTGGACCCCAAGGCGCAATTGATCGTCAAAGGCTTTGCCGACATCCCCGTCCACGCCGCTCAGCGCATCGGACAAACCGGTGAGTTTTCCAGCGACATGAAAATCGGTCCCATCCTGGCCCAAAGTTGGTTTGTCTTGGACCAAATTGAGCAAACGGTGAAACATGCCGGCGCACAAATGAGCGATGTGGTCAAACTCGTGCAGTATTTTAAAAACCTCGACCACTTCCCGCTCTACAGCCATGTGCGCAATTTATTTTTCACGGGCGCTTTGCCCACCTCCACGGTGGTGGAAGTCTCGGGCATGCTGCCCACCAGTGAGATTTTGATTGAAGTCGAGGCCACGGTCTACCTCGACCCCAAGCGTGTGAAGCTTGTCCCCAAATCCAAGAAAGTGCGCTCATGATCCACGGCTTTAATCCACCCCAGCGTTTTTTGCCTTACCTCAGTTGGACTGAGATCGCCCAGTTACCCGACCGTGAAAACACCGTGATTGTGTTGCCCACGGGGGCGACTGAACAACATGGGCCGCATTTGCCGTGCGCGGTCGATACCCTCATTTGCGCAGGGGTCGTGGGCCATGCCTTGGCCAGACTGCCTGAGCATGTGCACGCTTACGCACTCGCACCCATCACCTATGGCAAGTCCGAGGAGCATTTGCATTTTCCGGGGACCATCACCTTGAGTGGAGAGACCTTGCTCGCCACCATCAATGAAGTGGGGGAGTCGGTCTACCGTGCTGGATTTCGCAAGCTCTTGATCGTCAATGGACACGGTGGTCAACCGCAAGTGATGGAGATGAGCGCGCGCGAGCTCCGGCTCAGACACGGTGACTTCATCGTGGTGCCCGGTTTTACCTGGCGAGTGCCCAATGTCGCGGGCCAATACTTGTCCGAGCAGGAGAAAAAACTCGCCATGCATGCCGGTCACGCTGAAACCGCCCTCATCATGGCGCTCGCGCCTGAGACCGTGCACATGGAGCGCGCTGTCGCCAATTACCCCCCGGTCTTTCCCTCGAGCATCCTCTCACCCGATGGTCGCCCAGCCTGCGCTTGGAGTGCGCGTGACTTTGGCGAGAGCGGCATCATCGGTGACCCCTTGGGCGCCACCCCAGAGCAAGGTCACGCCATCTTGGAGTCCCTGGCCAAGAGCTGGGCACAAGGCATCACCGAACTGCATGCCATGCAGTGGGCCTCGCGTGAGCAAGCCACCTGGGGGAAATCGCACCAAAATGGGTTCATTCAACAGACTATGGGCGAGTAATTCGCGATAATTTGCACCAAAATAAGGCGTCATCGCCGTTTGTGGATCTCTAGGCATGGTGCGCTTTGTGCTAACTCTCTCTCATTGGTGCTTCGCACCAATGTCATTTTTTTTATTTTTTGGAGCATTGGAATGATCAAACCCTTGAAGACCTTGCGCTTGGGTGCCGCCTTGTTCGCAAGCCTTGGCCTGAGCAGCGCCTTGGTGAGCACAGCGGTGCATGCCGACGAAAAGTTTGTTTACATGACCAACTGGTTTGCCGAAGCCGAGCACGGCGGCTTTTACCAAGCGCTGGCAACGGGACTGTACAAAAAAGCCGGCCTGGATGTGAGCATCAAAATGGGCGGCCCCCAGGTCAACGTCGTGCAATTGATGGCTGCGGGCCAGGCCGACTGCATCATGGGTTCGAGTGACTTGCAAATGATCCAAATTCGCGCTGGCGGTGTGCCGGTGGTCAACGTGGCAGCGGCCATGCAAAAAGACCCCCAAGTCTTGATCGCTCACGAGGATGTGACGTCCCTGGAAGGCCTCAAAGGCAAGACCATTTTGATCGTGCCCTCAGCCCACCAGGGCTATTGGCCTTGGCTCAAAGCCAAATATGGTTTCACCGATGACCAAACACGGCCCTACAACTTCAGTGTTCAGCCCTTTGTGGCCGACAAAAACCTCGCTCAACAAGGGTACTTGACCTCGGAGCCCTATGCCATTCAAAAGGCGGGGGTGAAGGCCAACGTCTTGATGTTCAGTGACAAGGGCTATCCCGCCTATGCCACCACCATCACGTGCATGGACAAGACCGTCAAGGAGCGCAAAAAGGCATTGGCCGCCTTTGTCAAAGCGTCGATGGAGGGCTGGAAGAGCTATCTCAATGACCCAGCGCCTGCCAATGCCTTGATCAAAAAGGACAACACCGAGATGACCGATGACCAGCTTGCCTACAGCGTGGCCAAGCTCAAAGAGATGGCCATGATCACCAGCGGCGACGCGATGAAGTTGGGCATCGGCATCATCACCGACGCGCGCGCCAAGGCCAGTTACGACATGCTCGTGAGCACCAAGCTCATTGATCCGGCCAAGGTCAAACTCTCCGAGACGTACACCACGGAGTTTGTCAAGGACCTCAAAATCTTGCCTTGATCGCCAAGCGCCCGAGCGCCTGTTACCGACTCCCCAAGACCCGCCGTCTTGGGGGGTGTGGTGAGTTCGAATGGCAAGATTGGCACTGGAGAGCCTATCCACAACCACAGCGACCGATCCAGGCCCCGTGATGCTTTGATGAGAGGCGTCACTTTCCTTTAAAATGAAGACTCTGGCGGGGCGCCCCATGGGCCGGCGCAGACTTGAAGATCAGCGTTCACGCAAACCCGTGGCGAGCGATCGAGCCCACCTGTCCTTTTGAGGTACCACCTGACAATGTCTTCTTTGAGTTTCAGCACCCCAGCCGTTGAGGTGCTCTCGGCCAACAAGACCTACGCCAATGGCTACCAGGCCTTGCTGCCAGTGAACTTGAGCATCCAAGAAGGCGAGTTTGTCACCTTGCTCGGCCCCTCGGGTTGCGGCAAAAGCACCCTGCTGAAAATGGTGGCCGGCCTGCTCGAACCAAGCGATGGGCGGATTTTGTTGTGGAGAAAG
>CAISQQ010000259.1 GCA_903887655.1 uncultured Burkholderiales bacterium | reverse complement strand
TTGATGGATTTGACCTTCAGCGTCCACACCCAGGTAAGAAAATCCGCTGGAATTAAGGTAGTCTAGACCTTCGTGTTTCAATAGCATGGTACAAGTGGAGCAACTACCCCCGACAATTACCAAGGGCGCCAACACACTCACGCTTTGCCAAGCTTTGACGGGTTGGGCGGTTTTGGGGTTGAGAATGTGACAGTAGCGAGCCCCTTCAAATTCAAAATATCGTTCATAGTCACCACTTGTCGCCAAGGCACCCTGGCGAATAGGAATTGTGGCCAGTATTTTTTTCTCTTGGGTGTTGAATGCCCATGCGGTAGGGCTTACCGTTGATTTTGGGGCCTATTACACGGATATCTATCTGCATCGATACACTGACGCGCTAATCTCGAAGTTGAAGGGCCTCGTCTCAATTCATCTTGGGCCTTGGATGTACCATTCACCTTCACTTCCCGTGGGGGCATTCATCCTGGTGCCGCAACTGTTTGCAGATCACTCCAATTGACGACCTCGCCAAGAGAGTTGAGGGGGGCAGATGGCTTGGCGCGAATAAATGCCGTTTCTCAAGTCGGGCCCTGCTGTCGTGACAAGATGCAAACGCATTCTCCCTCGCCGCTGGGTCAAGGTTTAGAATCAAATTTTTACCATTTCAACCGTTCAAAATCCACGCTATGTATCGAACTTTCTTCAACGCTTTCATCGCTTCAACATTATGGGTTTTTTTACCTCAAGCTCAGGCTTTTGACCCACATTGGAACTTGGCCGATCTGTACCCAACCTTGGATGCCTGGAAAGCCGATGGAGTAGCTCTTCAAAGCCAGATCCAAAAAATGGCTCAATGCGAACACCACTTGGGCGACACGCCGATGGGGTTTAAAAATTGCCTAGAGACTTATGTCGAGCTCAATAAAAAATTTGCTCGCATCGCCGTTTATGCAAGCCTCACTCACGACCAAGACACCAGCCTCAATGCTGGACTCGATTTGGTTCAAAAGGTGGATCTTTTTGAAAATCAAATTTCGAAGTCGACGGCATTTTTTGCACCTGAAGTTCTTCAGATGGGGGACAAGCGGATTGGAGAATTGGTGGCACAAGATGCTGCCTTGTCGCTTTACTCCCGAATGTTGGATCAGATATTGAGAGCGGCCCCGCACACGCGAACATCCACTGAAGAATCCATGTTGGCTCAATTTGGCATGTCCTCGGGGGCTGGGCAGGCCGTTTATTCGATTTTGACCAATTCAGACATGCCATGGCCCAAAGTCAAGCTGTCAGACGGTCGACGAGTGACTGTTGATCCCAGTGGTTATACGGCCTATCGAAGTGTTAAATCGAGAGCAGACCGAAAACGCGTGTTTGATGTATTTTGGTCCCAATGGAGCGGCTTTGAAAACACCTTTGGAGTGACTTACTATGAGCAGTTGAAGTCAGACTTGGTGTTCGCCAAATTGCGCCATTACCCTGACTCAATTGCCCGTGCTTTGGATGCCAACCATATTCCCGTGGAGGTCTACGACACGTTGATTGACAATGCCAGAAAAAACCTCCCCACGTTGCATCGCTACTTTAAGTTGAGAGCGAAGATGTTGGGCGTTAAAGATTTGGCTTATTACGATATTTACCCTCCGATGGTGAATTCATCAGATTCTTATCCATTGACCCAAGGCATTGAGATGATGGAAAAGGCTGTCAAGCCGCTGGGTTCGGAATATACCAACGCCTTGAAATCTGCTGTGAACGATCGTTGGATGGATGTGTATCCTCAACCTAAAAAGCGCTCAGGTGCCTACATGAACGGGGCGGCTTATGATGTCCACCCCTACTTGCTGCTCAACTACAACAACAACTATGAATCGGTCTCGACTCTCGCGCATGAGTGGGGCCATGCCATGCATTCGTATCTGGCCAACCACGCTCAGCCTTACGTCAACGCCGATTACCCCATTTTTACCGCTGAAATTGCTTCAACAACGAATGAAATTTTATTGCTGGATTCTGCTTTGCGAGACTCGAAAAGTGATGATGAACGATTGCTTTATTTGGGCTCTGCGCTGGAAAATCTGAGGGGCACTTTTTTTAGACAAGCCATGTTCGCAG
>CAISQQ010000258.1 GCA_903887655.1 uncultured Burkholderiales bacterium | reverse complement strand
GTCTCGGTGGTCAAAATGGCATTGGCAATGGGGATGTGAAAATCCAGTGCCACTTGGCTCACGCCAGCGCAGGATTCTTGCGAGACGAGCTCAAAGTGAAAGGTCTCACCGCGAATCACGCAGCCCAGGGCCACCAAGGCGTGAAACGGTTGGGGCTCATCCCTTTGGGCCAAGGTTTGCAGGGCCAGGGGAATTTCCAAGGCACCCGGGACTTCAATGAGGGTGATGTTGCTCTCTAAAACGCCGTGGCTGAGCAAGGTGTGCACGCACGCATTTTTAAGCTCATTGGTGATGTCTTCGTTAAAGCGCGCTTGCACCAAGCCGATCCTCAACTCCTGCGCGACTTCGAGAGAAACGGTTCGCTTCGGGGTGTTGGCGCGCTCGCTGCTCGAGAGCAAATGCTCGGGCAAGGCGATGCGCTCAGGGAGCGCTGTTGGGCTGCTGTGCGGTGGCGTGCGTTCAAACATGGTGTCTTTCTTCAAGGGACCGATTTTTTGTTGATGATCTAAGCCCTCGGGTCAGCGCCAGCTGCCACGACAGGGCTTTTCAATGGGCTTCAAGTTCGTTCAGTCTGCTGGGATTTTGACAAGTACCCCTTGATCTCCAGGCCATAGCCCGTCATGCTGGGCATGCGTCTGGGGTGTCCCATCAAGCGCATTTGCTGCACACCGCAGTCTTTCAAAATCTGCGCCCCAACGCCATAAGTTCTCAGATCCATTTGCCCGCGCACGGGCGCTTGAGACGATTGTGCTGTCCCTTCAAACTGGGCGAGGAGTTGCTCAGCACTCTCGCCGGCATTGAGCAGCACCAACACCCCAGCACCTTCAGAGGCGATGCGTGCCATGCTCTCATCGAGTCCCCACGAGTGCATGTTGCGATTGGGCTCGAGCAAATCGAACACCGACAAAGGCTCATGCACACGCACGAGCACTTCATCGTGGGGCTTCCATTGGCCTTTGACGAGCCCCAAGTGTATGCCCCCTGAGGGCCGATCTTGGTAGGCGTGGGCGGTGAATACCCCATGCTGGGTGCGCAGTTCACGGGTGTGCAGTTTGTGCAGCAAACTCTCGTTGCTGGCACGGTATTGAATCAAGTCCGCAATGGTGCCAATGTGCAACCCGTGCACAGCGGCAAAGCGCTGCAAGTCGGGGAGTCTGGCCATGGTGCCGTCGTCGTTCATGATTTCACAAATGACCGACGAGGCCGAGTGACCGGCCAGGTGCGCCAAATCGCACCCCGCTTCGGTGTGGCCCGCGCGCATGAGCACCCCGCCTTGAACGGCTTGGAGTGGAAACACATGTCCCGGTTGCACCAAGTCGGTGGCCTGGCTGTGGGGGTCCACCGCCACTTGGATGGTGCGAGCGCGATCGGCCGCGGAGATGCCGGTTGAGACCCCCGTGGCGGCCTCAATGGAGACCGTGAAGGCGGTGGCATAGACCGTGCCGTTGTGCGCAGCCATGGGAGGCAACTTCAAAAAATCGCAACGCTCTTTGGTGAGGGTCAAGCAAATCAGGCCGCGACCAAAACGCGCCATGAAGTTGATCGCCTCCGGTGTCACGCAATCGGCAGCGAGCACCAAGTCGCCTTCGTTTTCTCGGTCCTCCTCATCCACCAAAATCACCATGCGGCCATTTTTCATCTCCTCAATGATCACCTCCACGCTTGAGATCGGGGTCGGTGCTGGGGTGCGAAGATTGGGGTCTTGGGTTGGGGCCTGGCTCATGGCGTACTCAGGTTAAGGTCGACTTGGCGTGAGCGGTGCACATAGCGCGCCACGGTGTCGATCTCGATGTTGATGGTGTCGCCCACGCGGGTGTCTTTGAACGTGGTGTTTTGCAGCGTGTGGGCAATGAGGTTGATGCTGATCTCGACCCCCTTCGGGGTATCGAGCACGTGGTTGATGGTGAGACTCACACCGTTGAGGGTCACCGAGCCTTTGTAGGCCAAAAAGCAAGCGAGTTCCAGGGGAGCCAATACCCGCAGCGTCCAGCTCTCGCCAGTGGGCTCGAACTGGACGACCTGGGCTGTGCCGTCGACATGACCAGAGACCATGTGCCCGCCCAAACGGTCCATGGGGCGAAGGGCTTTTTCTAAATTCACCCAGCGCTTTTGCGCCAGGCCGTGGGTCTTGTTCAAAGACTCGAGCGAGATCTCGATGTCAAATTGCTGGGCCTTCAAGTCCACGGCGGTCACGGTCATGCACGCGCCATTCAAAGCAATGCTGTCGCCCAGGCCCACATCGTCCAAGTAGCCCGCGGGCGCTTGCAAGGTGAGCCGCTTGCCGTGAGAGGATTCGGGGCCCAAATCGTGGACGTGGACGATTTGCCCGAGGCCAGTGATGATTCCAGTAAACATAGGGTTGTATTTTCGCTCAGAACGAGGCTTGGATGGGGTAAGGAGGTGAATTATTGTTGTCCGCTTGGGGGTCGCGATGCTGGGGCACGCTTGATGCGCGCGCGGATGCGCAAATCCACCCCGACGGGGTCGATGGATTGCCACTCGAGCTCAAGCGCTTGGTGCAAATCGCTCAGTGCGGGCATGTCGCTCATGGGCCGGCCTGGGCCGAGCCATTTGGGCGCCATGTAAATGAGCAGCTCATCGATCAATTGGGCTTCGAGCATGGCCCCGTTGAGTCTGGCACCCGCTTCGATGTGCACTTCGTTGATCTCGCGCTGGGCGAGATCTTGGGCCATGAAGGTCAAGTCCACCTTGCGAGGGGCCGTCACCCAAGCCGTGACGCCACTCGCTGGTGGGTCACTGGGCGTGTGCGCATGGCCCACCACCACCACACCGCGCGCTCTGAGGGCGTTGAGTTTGGCTTGGAGTGCATGGCGCTGGTCTTGGTCGAGTGCGCGGTCTTGGGGGGTCACCCCTGCCGCGAGCGCATCCTGGGGGTGGTGCAGGCCAGCCAAGGCAGGTCTTGCTGGCCAGTGCGTGATTTGGTGGGTCTCAGGGTCAATCCCCAAGGCGCAGTAAATGATCACTTCGCGGGGAACTTCGAGCACCTTGGCGTCCAAGGGGAACTGCAAAAGGCTATCGACCACCACGAGTTTGGGCTGGCGAGGCGTCTCGACACCGCGCACGTCAAGTCGGGGCTGGTCTTGCAGCAAGGTGCCAATGCCGGTCAGCATGGCACAGGACCTGGCTCTCCAATGGTGGCCGTCGAGGCGAGCCTGGGGACTGGTGATCCATTGACTCACGCCATTTTCCAAGGCGGTTTGTCCATCCAAGGACGAGGCGATCTTGCTCCAAAACCAGGGGCGTTGATGGTTCATGCGCTGAAAAAACCCAATGTTCAAGTCCGTCGCTTCTTGGGCCAAGAGGCCGAGATGGACCGCGACACCATGGGCTTGAAGCCTGGCCACGCCTTGACCGGCGACCAAGGGGTTGGGGTCGAGCACGCTCACGTAAACTTGGGCGACTCGGGCTTGGATCAAGGCGTCACAGCACGGGGGCGTGCGTCCGGTGTGTGCGCACGGCTCCAGCGTCACGTACACCGTCGCGCCTTGCGCACTCAGACCCTTGGACCTCACGTCGTTCAAGGCCATGACCTCCGCGTGCGAAAACCCCACCGCCTGTGTGTGCCCTTGACCCAAAAGGTCTCCCTCTGGGCTCACGATCACGCAACCCACTCTGGGGTTGGGGGTGGTGAGGAAGAGGGCTTTTTCAGCCTGGGCCAAGGCCCGGTGCATCCACGCCAAGGGATCGTCGCGATTGGGCCGAGTCAAGGACTCTGGGTGAACAGGGGTGGTCATGGGGAGGTCAACATGGGCAGATCATCGGGGTGAGGTCAAGGGGGGGATGATTCGTGCAAGGTGAGGTCAGTCGTGGGGTTCAATCGCCAGAGGAGCGTTCTCAACGGTGTCAAAGCTGGAGGGCGCCGTCTTTATTTGCGAAATTCGTCGACCACGCTTTTGAACTCATCGATGTCTTCAAAATTGCGGTAAACGCTGGCAAAACGCACATAGGCGACTTTGTCAAGTTTTCTGAGCTCGCGCATGACCAACTCGCCCAGTCGCTGCGAGCCCAATTCTCTGAGCCCCAGCGCCAGGAGTTTTTCCTCAATGCGCTCAATGGCCGAATCCACTTGCTCGGTGCTCACGGGACGCTTGCGCAGCGCCAAATTCATGGAAGCGCGCAATTTGTGGCGCTCAAATTCAATGCGACGACCGTCTTTTTTAACGATCGCAGGAAAGCTCACATCGGCTCTCTCATAGGTGGTGAAACGCTTGTCACAAGCTTGGCACAGTCGACGTCGCCGCACAAAGTCCCCATCCTCGGAGATGCGCGTCTCCATGACGGTGGTGTCCAGGTGAGAACAAAAGGGGCACTTCATGGGAGGGCGAGCGCGTGATAGGGTGGTGAGACTTGAGCTGGGCGGATGGCGTCGTTTTTGCGCGTTGGGGCGTCGGGGCGTTTGGGTTGGCGCGGGGTTTAGCGATAAACCGGATGCGCTAGGGTGAGGGCTTTGACTTTGGCGCGCACATCGTTGAGAACCGCCTCGTCTCCAGGGTGATCCAAGATATCGGCTATGAGGTGAGCGGTCATGGCCGCTTCTTGGTCACCAAAGCCACGCGTGGTCATGGCGGGGGTGCCGATGCGAATACCGCTGGTGACCATGGGTTTCTCGGGGTCATTGGGGATGGCGTTTTTGTTGATGGTGAGGTGAGCTTGCCCGAGGAGTTGCTCGGCGACTTTGCCGGTGATGGATTTGCTCCTCAAGTCCACCAGCATCACGTGGCTTTGGGTGCCGCCGCTCACAATTCGCAAGCCCCGCTCGGTCAAGGTTTGGGCCATGGTGTGGGCGTTTTTGAGAACTTGCGCTTGGTAAGTTTTGAACTCAGGGCTCAAGGCTTCTTTGAATGCCACCGCTTTGGCCGCGATCACGTGCATCAATGGACCGCCTTGTAGACCGGGGAAGATGGCACTGTTGATGATTTTTTCATGCTCGGACTTCATCAAAATGATTCCACCGCGCGGGCCCCTGAGGCTTTTGTGTGTGGTCGAGGTGACCACATCGGCGTGGGGTACGGGGTTGGGGTAAAGGCCTGCGGCAATGAGCCCCGCGTAGTGGGCCATGTCCACCAACAAAATCGCCCCGACCTCTTTGGCCACTCTGGCAAAAAAGGCAAAATCGATGTGCAAGCTGTACGCAGACGCCCCAGCGATGATGAGTTTGGGGCGGGTTTCGTGGGCTTTTTTCTGGAGGGCCGCGTAGTCAATCTCTTCTTTGTCGTTCAAGCCATAACTCACCGCATTGAACCACTTGCCGCTCATGTTGAGGGCCATGCCGTGACTCAAGTGACCGCCCTCGGCCAAGCTCATGCCCATGAAGGTGTCACCCGGTTTTAAAAATGCCATGAAAACGGCCATGTTGGCCGAGGCGCCACAGTGCGGTTGAACATTGGCCGCTTGGGCACCAAAGATCGCCTTGGCGCGGTCAATGGCGAGTTGCTCGGCCACGTCGACAAATTCACACCCACCGTAGTAACGCTTGCCGGGATAGCCTTCGGCGTATTTGTTGGTCAATTGGGAGCCTTGCGCCATTAGCACAGCAGGAGAGGCGTAGTTTTCACTGGCAATCAACTCAATGTGGTCCTCTTGGCGTTGGTTCTCGCTCTCCATGGCACGCCAGAGTTCGGGATCGGTTTGTTCGATGAGGTGATTTTTTTGAAACATGGTGATGGGATGAAGAAAAGTGGTCAAGAAACAAGTGGGCCAGTGAAGGTTTGATCAACGCCGAGACGCGCTCATCAAAGTCAAGCGAAACGGGACAATGGACAGTGGGACTTGGGCAAAGATCCTAGACGGGATTTTTCCAAAGGTCATGCCCAGAACAGGAACCGGGGGCTTGAAGTCCCCATGTGCCAAGCCGCAAGAAGAAAACGCAGTGCACAAGGTTGGGGTTGCGATCCAAGAAAAAAGCCGATGGCACTCTAGCCCAACACCCATCCACTATTTTACTTTGTTTCCGTATTTTCCTCAGCAAAGGAGGCCAATTTATGAGCCTTTTCCCATAAATTCTCCACCAAGCCTGTCGAGGCTGTGGTGAGCGTGGTCAGTGGGGTCATGGGTGCGGTGGGGACGCGCAGGCCTTGTGCCACTTGTTTGAGGCGGGCTTGCTCAGCCAGGACCTTGGCGGAGTAAGACCCTTCTTCAGGATTGCTGCTGTCGCCCACGTACAGTTGCAAGCCGCCTTGTACTGTGCCACTTTTGAGGATGTCGTCTTTGAGGATTTTGACCCCCACGCGCAAATTGGAGACGGGATCAAAAGCGGCCAAGTTGCCACCAAAGCCCTCGTATTTTTCGGTGTGCATGCGGGTCATGACTTGCATCAAGCCTTGCGCACCCACATTGCTTTGAGCAAACGGATTGAAGCCCGACTCGATGGCCATGACGGCCAAAATCAAGGTCGGGTCGATGTCATTTTTGGGCCCCAAGTCATAGGCCTCTTCGACCAAAGCGCTGATGGGCTCGGGTGCAACGTGGTATTTTTTGCTCAACCAAAAGGCCACATTGGCTTGCTGCTTGGGCAGTGCGGAGGGGTCGGTGGCGGTGGCGCGATCGACTGCGTCCACATCGGTGGCGAGTCCGGTGTCATCGGCGTGGCGCTGCTGCAACCAATTGATCAGGGTGATTTCCGCGTTTTCGCGAATTTCGGGTCTCAGGGTCACCACCATGGTGACAAAGAAAACCACCAGACCCACCAAGGCCAAGCTGCTGTGGGTGATAAAGAACAGGCCTTCGGCCACATCGTGGACAAAGATGTTGGCACAAGTCCAACTTTGATCCAGTAAATGCCTCGCGCGTGAAGAAATCGATTGGGTGGATGACATCAAAAAAAAGATCGGTAAAAAAATCGGCCAAGTCGACAGGGCTCTTGGGTCGACTTCAGGCCCATTGTTAAAAAGTATGGACAGCCTGGGTCGCAGGAACAGAGCACGGGATCGAGCTTGGTGCTGGCAAGGTTGAAGAAAATCGATTCAACCCTGGGGCTCAAATTCAATTGGAGGCGAATTCGCTATTTTAAAGGCTCAAAGGCCTTCAGTGGGGATTCTCAGCCGTAATGAGACTACTAAAGTTCCTGTATTTCAGTTTTTTACCGGGTCTGGATCCGGGTTGGCCAGAAAATTGGCGGACAGGGGGGCCGGCGTTGGCCCAATTAGGAGTCCAATTTCAGCGCAAAGACGAGCACCACCGATCGCTTCAGCTCGTCATTTCATTGAACAGCGCGTGGGTGGTCTGCACCCGTATGCCTCGATGCTCTTGGGGTGGTCGTGCCGAGCTGCTCAGGTGTGTCGTGAATCGGTGCGAGTTTTGTTTTGGCGACGAATGGCCCTGAATTAAAGGCCAGGGCTTTGAAATCCATGCCGAAAGCGTAGACAATAGCGCTTTGTTCTTAGCCTGGCCCAAGTTGGGGTCAGTTTTTACCCTATTGAATGAGTTTTTAACACGTGACCGATCAAGCCCTCACCTCCAAAACCGTTTCTGCGCTCGACGCGTTGACCCAGGGCGCCTTTAGCGCACCCACTTCGGGCGAACGCTCAGCCAAGCTCAGGGAGTGGTTGGCAAGCCACCCCCAGGCCGAGGTGATCCAAGAGGTCTATAAAGAAATGAGCGCCAAAGACAAGGGCGCGGCCAAGCCCTTGCGGGAAAAGCTCGATGAGCTCAAGCGCCTCAAAGCGCAAGAATCCCTGGCCCAAGAGTGGGTGATCAAAGCCCAGGCCTTGCTGGCGGCCCCCAAGTTCCATGTCGCCGATGCATTGGCCTGGCAGCGCGACGCGGCCAAAGCCGGTGCACCCTTGTCACGGGAGCCTTTGTCCGAGTTCAAAGTGCTCTTGAGTGACGGTATCAAACGTGTGGAAGACTTGGAACACAGGGCGCAAGTGCAGCGCGAAGCGGCGGTCATGATGTCCCAACGCATTGAGATCTTGTCGACCAAATCGTGGAGAGAAGGACTGTCTCTTCAAGAAAGTTTGGCCCAAGATGTGGACGCCTGGATGGCCGAACAAGCTCGAATCACGGCACACGCTCAATGGGGCAGTGTGGACACCAAGTACCCCAACGCCTTGGCCAACAGTGGCCAGCAACTCCAAGCGGTTTGGGAGGCCTTCAGCGCTGCGCTCATCCAAGTGCAAAAAGCATTTGACTCGGCTCAAGAAGCCCTGCCCGCTGTGCCCGCTTGGGCCGAAGAGATCAAAAATCACCGATCGAGCACCAGCCCAGCGCCCCAGCCAAGCCCCAAACAAAAGGTCGACCCCGAACAAAAAGCCCACCACACCGAACGCACCCAGGCCGCCATCAAGGCGCTGGAGACTGAGCTCGCGCAAGGGCACGGCAAAGCCAGTGCTGAGGCCGCGATGGAGCTCAGATCTGCATTGAAGGAAGGCTCGCGCATGATCGATGAAAAACTCGACCACCAAGCGCAGGCCGTCTTGGCCGCGGCCAGCGAGCTCGAAGGTTGGCAGCGTTGGAGAGCCGATCAACTGCGCTCCGAACTCTTGGCCAAAGCCGAAGCACTCTTTAAGCGCGTACCCATCAAGACGGACGCGCGCGAGCAAGTGGTGAAGGTCACCCGTGCCGAAGGCAAGAAACATCTCGCCCCTGAGTCTGCTCTGACTCCCACTGCCGCCACGAGCGTTGATTCTGTTGAGGCCAGTGCCGTTCTGGCTCCCAGCACAGACTTGCCCGCGCAGGCCACTCCTTTCACAGAGGTTTCTGAGCAAATCCAGGCCCCTTTGGCCGCCCCAGCGCCGAGCAGCAGCGCTGTGCAAGAGATCATTGCGCCCAAAGCGCCCGAGTACAACTGGGTCCCCGTCGTGGGGGGCAGAAAAATGCAAGAAGCCTTGCGCGACTTGCGAGAGCAGTGGAAGCTCACCGATCAAGGCGGCTTGCCCAACCATGCGCTGTGGAAGCGATTTGACCAAGCGTGCAACCGTGCTTTTAAAGTGGTCGAGGCTTGGCAGGAAAAAGTCAGGCAAGAAAGTGCTGCCCATCAAGCGCAGCGCAAAGCTTTGATTCAAGAGCTGCAGGCTTGGACGAATGAGCACGCCCAAGGCCCAGAGTGGAAAAGCGTTGCCCGCCAATTGCACCAGTTCTCTGAGCGCTGGAGAGACTGTGGACATGTGAGCGAAAAAGCCTTTGTCGAGCTCCAAGCCCAATGGAAAGCGGCCATGCAAGCCGCCCACGCCCCCTTGGAAGCCGTTCAGGCCCAAAGCATTGAGCGTCGTCAAGCCTTGATTGCATCTGCACAGGCCCTAGGCGCTGAGGACTTCTTGCGCATTGATGCGGTCAAGAGCTTGCAGCAGCGCTGGCAAGCGGAGTCGCAAAGCGTGGTGCTCGATCGTAAACAAGAACAAAAGCTCTGGGATGCTTTCAGGCAACCCATTGACCAAGCGTTTGAGCGCAAGACCCAACAACGCGAACAAGCCCATTCGGCCATGAGCGCGTTCGATGCCGCCGTGATCAAGGCGTCCAAGGCCTTGGAAGAGGCCACGCAGTCTGAGGACGCCCAAGCCATCCGCGAGGCCATGACGGCCTTGCAAAGTGTGCTCCAAGGTCAAATCGCTGAGACTGCACAGGCGGCGGCGCCCGCCGCCCAGGCAAGCTCAGCATCACCTGCATCTGAATCTGCATCTGCATCTGCATCTGCATCTGCATCTGTGCTTGCGACTGCCGCCGATCCTCAATCGAGCCCTGAAGCTTCATCATCTGCTGCAACCATGGCGGCTGGCGCTCTGTCCGGGAGCGAGAACACCCCTGAGGGTGGGGTTCTCAAGGGCGAAGACGCCGCTGCCCCCGCTGAGACGCCTGAGGCCACGAATGCCGAATTGCCGCCGCTCACCCCACCCGAGGGTGAGTCCACCTCAGAGTCGGCTGCACCCCAAGCGCCCAGCGCCCCCGTGGTTGCCAAAGCACCAGCCAAGCCCGTCATTGCGGTGAGGGGGGATGATCGACCCGGCCAGAAAAAAACCGAGCCACAAAATGCCAAGGCTGGATTTGGTAAAGGCGCCAAGCCTGGTTTTAACGCGAGCAAGCCTGGTGCCCCGGGCGCCCCCGATTCGCGCGGTGGACCGCGTGGCGACACCCGTGCAGCCCGTGGCGACTCGCGAGACGGCAAAATGGGCGCTCGAGCAGAGCGCGGTTTTGGTGCAGGAGAGGGTGCTTATGCACCGCGCGGACCTCGTTTGGGGGACGCGGCTTACCGTGCACAGCGACAAGCGCTTGAGGCGGCGCAAAGCACCATGAAAAAGCTCTCGGTGATGGCCCATGGCGAAGCCTTGTCTCAGCTCATGGCCGCTTGGCAGTCTCGAGAGCCGCAAAAAGTGCCAGCGCTCAAAGACTTGAGCCCCAGACTCACCGCACCCCAACGCCAAGAGATGATTCAAGCGCTGGGTGCAGTTGATGCCAGTCCCAAGGCGCAAACCTTGGCCACCGAGTCCTTGCTGCGTTTGGAAATGGCTTCTGGGGTGCCCACGCCAGCCCAGCACCTGAGTGAGCGCCGAGCATTGCAGTTGCAACTGCTCACGCGTAGAAATGACCCCTTGCCCGAGCAGACCTGGGTGCAAGATCTCTCCAAGCTCTTGAAGTCTGAATTCGATGCCGATAAAAGCACTCGCTTACAAAACACGCTCAAGGTGTTGCTGAAAAACCAATGAGCTGAGCCTGTGAACACACGCGCTCAAGTGTTGGGCCTGTCCGCGTGGTTTTTTGCGGGGCCGCAAGCCAAAACGTGCAGCCGCTTGAGTGTGTTGTCTTCTAGCCGCAAGACCTCAAGCCTGGGGGGCGAGCTGTTGGCCTCCCAGTCCGACAGCACCACCCGCTCGAGGTCAGGCCCCAAGTCATGTTGCCTGGGGGCGTGGGTGTGGCCGTGGATCAAGGTCTGACACTGGTGGGCGGTGAGCCAATCGCGGCAAGCTTGGGCGTCCAGATC
Source organism: uncultured Burkholderiales bacterium (assembly GCA_903887655.1). Classification (GTDB taxonomy): domain Bacteria; phylum Pseudomonadota; class Gammaproteobacteria; order Burkholderiales; family Burkholderiaceae_C; genus Limnohabitans. Next base: position 439 of record CAISQQ010000258.1, on the reverse strand, counting down.
AAACATGAGACCGGTCTGAGTGAGACCTTGTTCGCGCTGCATGGCCGTGCTTTTGGCGCGCATGTCTTGCCCCAAGTTCAATCGTGTGCTCTAGGATTGGGACAGAAATTCGCTTTGCCAGGCCTCACTCCTGACCGTTTCTCGAAACCCTTGGTAAGCGTGGTCACTGGTGCACAAAAGATCACCGTGGGAGAGCAGATAGGAGCGCTCTGGGGTGCGAAGAACCACTGGGTCTGAGAGGGCTTGAACCCGCGCTTGGGTATAAAAATGGTGGGAGAGTAAAAAGTCGCGGTTGCCTGGCATCAAATAAAGCGGCAGTCGACGACTTGCCGCTTGAAGGGCGCTCACGCACCTACGCGCAAACTCCCCTTGCGGCGAGTCAAGCTCATCGTCTCCGACCCACAATTCAAAGAGGTCGCCCAAGATGAACAGGGCCTGT
>CAISQQ010000257.1 GCA_903887655.1 uncultured Burkholderiales bacterium | reverse complement strand
TTTGAAGAGCCGAATGTTTTGAAACGTTCTGCCCACCCCCAATTTGGCAATACCATGGATGGATAAGTGGGTAATAGGGTGTTGATCAAAATGAATTTGACCCGAACTCGCTTTGTAAAATCCTGTGATCGTGTTGATCAAGGCCGTTTTACCTGCGCCATTGGGGCCAATGACACCGAGCAACTCGCCCGCACTCACATGCAAAGACAAATCATTGATAGCGGCTATTCCACCAAAGTTTTTTGAAAGATGCTCGATGCTCAGCAATGGATGGCCATGGAGTTGCGTCATGACTCAATGGCTCCTTTTTTGGGTACCGTTCCCATCCTGAATTGAAGGATGCCTTGCGGACGAAACAACAAGATCAGCAAAATCGATAAACCAAATACGCTTGGGCGCCATTCGGCCAAGACACGAAAATACTCGGGCAATAAGGTCATGACAAAGGCGCCCAAGAGGGGGCCCCACATGTTGTTCACACCCCCCAAAACCACGTAAAGCACCACATAAATAGAGAGCAGCACGTCAAAGTTCTCGGGTCTCACGAAATTCATGTAGTGACCGTACAAAGAACCCGCCACACCCGCGATAAACCCACCCATGGCAATGGTCAACAACTTGACCACTACGACATTGATGCCCATGGAAGCGGCCACGAGCTCGTCTTCACGAACCGCATCGCAAATCCTTTGCCATGAGCTCAACGAAAAGTAATAGAGCATTGCACCCACCACCACCAGTGCAATGCCAACCGAGTAGACATCAGCGCCTTTCATGCCCCCAAAGCCACCCACGCCCCCGATGAATTTAAAGTTTTCAAGCAAGACCCGAGTACAAACCGTCAAACCCAAAGTCACTAAGATGAAGTAAATTCCTTTCAACTTCACCGTTGGATAGCCCACCAAAAAAGCAACAGCCGCCGAAAAAACGCCAGCGATCACGGTTGCTGGCAACAAAGGCCAGCCCAATTTGACGGTCAAGACCCCCGCACAGTAGCAGCCCAGAGCCATGAAAGCACCTTGGGCAAAAGACAAGGAACCGGACAAAAGAACCACATAAACACTCCAGGCCAAGAGTGTGTTGATGCCTGCAAAAAACAAATGATCGATGATCACGCTCGGGTCTCCTGCAGTGCCTGTCGGGCTGAAAACAGACCACTGGGCTTGATCACCATGGTCAAAATCACCACCACCCAGACCGTCATTTCAACCCACCGACCTAAGCCAAAGAGGTACAAGGAGGCCTCCAAAATACCAATCAATAAGCCGCCCAGCATGGCCCCTCTCATGTCGCCCAAGCCACCAATGGCCATGATGGCCAAGGCCTTGAGTCCAAAAGTCAAACCGATCTCCGAATTGGCCGAGGCCGATCGCAAGGCCAAGAGTAAGCCCGCCTCTGCGGCAAGACCCGAGGAGATGAAGAAAACCGCTTGACTTACCCGAGTCACATCAATGCCAAGCAACGAGGCGTTGGTGGGCGACTCCGCCACCGCACGAATTTGTCGACCCATGCGGGTTTGGTGAATGAAGCCATGAAGCAACAACATCAACGCGAGGGTCACCACCAAAATAAAGAAATGCAAATAGGGAAATTGAACCCCCGATATCTCAATATTTTGCTCCATCCATGCCGGCAAAGCTTTGAACGAAACGGGCTCGGTGCCCCAGTATTTTTGGACGCAATCGGTAAAGACCAAGCCCAGTGCCATGGAACTCAATGCCGCCGTTATCTTGGAGTCAGAACGCTTGAAGCGCCTGAATGCAACCCACTCGGTGAACACCCCCAACAATCCACCCACCACAAAAGACACCAGCAAGGCCCAAGGTGCGGGTAAAAATTCAAGCGACACAATCCCCACGAAACCACCAAACATGAAAACTTCAGGGTGGGTGAAGTTGAGCTTATCCAAGACACCAATGATCAAGGTAAAGCCCAGAGCAACCAGCGAATACATCGCGCCATTGACCAAGCCATTGAGGAGTTGTCCAACAAACATCGGTCTCAATGTCCTGTCATGCGGTTAAAACGGATCGGACTCAACATGAACCATCAAACCTTGGCCAGAGATTCAGACTCAAGAGCCTGGATATGGGGCAATACTTTTTTGGCAAAAAGCGCCATGCTGTTTTTGGTCAGCTCTTGGGAGAGATTGCCAAAATGCATCATGGTGAGCAAATTGTCAAATCGCAAATCGTTCCAATAGTCGGTGATCGTGTCCTTGACGGTATCGGGGCTTCCACAGATCACCATGCCCATCTCGATAGCCGTCTCAAGCGTCAAGTCTTGGGTGAGGGATGCCTTGGCGGCCATGATCCCTTTGAGTGAAGCGCGTGAGCTGTATCCTGGCGGCAATAGCATCTCAAAAGGCATCTTGAGCAAACGGTTTCTTAAAAGCTCAAACGGTTTTTTGGCTTCCTCACGTGCACGCTCATCGGTGTCGGCCACGTACACAGGAACAGCCCAACCCAATTGACTGTCTTGGGCTTCATAGCCAAAGGATTCAGCCGTATCGCGGTAAGACTTCAGGTATTTACCGACCACTTTGGCCGGGCTGAAGGTTTGCAAATAGGTGTAGCGACGATCGGGGTGAGCGGCCCAATCAATGGTTTCTTTGCTGCCTTGAGAGGGCACCCAAATGGGGGGGTGCGGCTGCTGAAAGGGTCGGGGCCACAAGTTCACATATTCATGGTTGTAGTGATGCCCTGTAAAGGCAAAGGGCCCGGGTTTGGTCCAGGCCTGAACAATCAAATCGTGGGCCTCGTGAAAGCGGTCATGCGAGATGGTGGGGTTGAGTCCAAAGGTGTGGTACTCGGCCCCAATGCCACGCACAAAGCCACTGATCAATCGACCGCCGGAGAGGACGTCGATCATGGCATGCTCCTCGGCCACGGTCAAAGGATGCTCTCTGAGTGGCAACGCACTGCCCAAAATCGCAATCTTGACGCGTTTGGTACGCCTGGCCAGCGCGGACGCCATCACGATGGGCGACGGCATCAAGCCATAAGCCGTCTGATGGTGCTCATTGACGGCAACACCGTCAAAACCCAAGGGCTCAGCCGACTCGAGCTCATCCAAATAGCGGTTGTACAGGGCATTGCATTTCACCGGATCGAAAAAACGGTTCGGCAAATTGAGCCAAACCGTTTCATAGTCCTTGGTGGCCTCGAAGTCCAAATCAGCATACGACATCAGGTGAAAAAGAATAACTTTCATGATTGAGCAACCTTTTTGATGAACTGGGTAACGAGTTGGACAAATTCCTCTGACTTTTCTACTTGTGGCAAATGTCCGCAATTGGGGAAAACACTCAACGCCGACTGGGGCAT
>CAISQQ010000256.1 GCA_903887655.1 uncultured Burkholderiales bacterium | reverse complement strand
CGCCGTCGGCAGTGCCCTCAGCAACGACCTCAACAGCGACCTCACCCGCCGCCAGTGCCGCGGCGTCGCCATCCCCAGGCAATCCCACCCAACCCGCTGGTGCTCAGGCGAGTCTCACCAGTGCCGATTCACCCTTGCTCTACGACAAGGCGGACCGCGCAGACAAACTCCTAGCAGCGGCCAAGCAAGAAGGCACGCTCACCATTTACACCGCGTTTCGGCCCCAGGACATGCCCACCTTGATCGCCGCCTTTGAAGCCAAAACCGGCATCAAGGTGAAGTTCTGGAGATCGGGCAGCGACAATGTGGTGCAACGCATTGTGCGCGAGTCGGGCTCCAAACACCAAGAGGTTGACCTCATCATGACGCCGGCAAGCGAGATGCTGGCGCTCGAGCGCGAGCGCTTGCTCCAAGCCGTTTATAGCCCCCATGTGAAGGACCTGATCGCTCAAGCCCAGGTGAGCTCGCGCCGCTCGAGCAACATGATCATGAATGTGGTCGTGCAGACCTACAACACCACGGTGTTCAAGAAGGAAAATTTACCCAAGACGTTTCAAGACTTGAAGGACGTGAGATTCAAAAATAATTTGGGCGTTGAGGCCAAGGCAGAAGAATGGTTCAGCAAAGTGGTCCTCACCATGGGCGAGGACAAGGGGCTTGCCCTGTTCAAAGAGATTGCTCAAAAAAATGGTCTCCCTCCTCGACTAGGGGTCTCGCTGCTACACAACTTGGTGGTCGCGGGCGAAGTCCCCATTGCCCTCACCGATTACATCGATTTGCCCGAGAAAGACAAACGCGCTGGCAAACCGGTGGACTGGTTTGCGCTTGACCCAGTGGTGGCGCAGGGCTTTTCGATCGCCGTGGCACAACACGCCAATCATCCCAACGCGGCCCTGCTCTTTTACGACCATTTACTCTCCCCAGAGACCCAAAAAATGTTTGCCTCATTGGGCTACTACCCCACCAACACCAAGGTCACGAACCCCTATGCCGATCTCAAGATCAATGTGATTGACCCCGTCTACGCCGCCGACAATTTTGGCAAGTGGACCAAACTTTTTGAACAAAACGTGACCAAAGCGAGCAAGTGAAGTTGACCGCGCCGCAGGTCGACTTTTGCACTTGTCCAACTTTGCCCTCAATCACTTCACCTCTTCAGCTTTCACACTTCCCCAGGACCCTTCCATGAAAAAAACCACCACCAGCCATTCTGTCAAATCGGCCGCCTCCAAGAAAACAAACCCACCCAAGACATCGAGCAAAGTCAGTCCGGCCCGAGCAGGTGTGGCCGCCAGCGGCAAGGCACTGCCTTCCTACACGCGGGATCAGCACGCTCGCGGCTACCCCGATTTGCACGACCATTTGGCCGCTTTGGACAAAGCCGGTCTCCTGATCAAGGTGGATCGCAAAATCAACAAAGATACCGAAATGCACCCCTTGGTGAGGTGGCAATTCAGGGGCGGCATTGCCGAGCCCGATCGCAAAGCATTTTTGTTCAACAACATCACCGACAGCAAAGGCCGCAAGTTTGACATTCCCGTGGCCGTGGGAGTTTTGGCGGCCAACCGAGAAATCTACAGCATCGGCATGGGCTGCAAGATTGGAGACATTGGCAAGACCTGGAGCCATGCCATTGCTCACCCCATCAAACCCATGGAAGTCAAAGACGCCCCTTGCCAAGAGATTGTCTACACCGGCAAAGACCTCTTGAAACCCGGCCAGGGTTTGGACGGCATTCCCGTGCCCATCTCCTCACCCGGTTGGGACAACGCGCCCTACACCACATTGTCCCAATACATCAGCAAAGATCCTGAAACTGGAATCCAAAACATGGGGGTTTACCGCGGTCAAATCAAGTCCCCCACGCGACTGGGCATGAACCCTTCACTAGAGAACCAACCTGGCATCTACACCCACTGGGAGAAATACAAAGCCAAGGGACAAAAGCTTCCTGCAGCGGTGGTGCTTGGATGTCCTGCGAGTGTGGCCTTCACGTCGGTGCAAAAACTCTCTGAAGACACGGATGAGTTTGACGTGGCAGGTGGCTTGGTGGGCGCACCCATTCAAGTCGTGAAATGCAAAACGGTGGACCTCTTGGTGCCCGCCGATGCCGAGGTGGTGATCGAAGGCTTCATTTCAACCGAATGGCTCGAACCTGAAGCGCCCTTTGGCGAGTCGCATGGGCACGTGAATTTGCAAGAATTCAACGCTTACATGGAGGTCACCGCCATCACCCGCAAAAAGAAAGCCATTCTTACCTCCATCATCTCTCAAGTCACCCCCTCCGAGTCGAGCCTCATCAAGCGCGTGGCCTTGGAGCCCGTGTTTTTGAATCACTTGAAGCGCAACATGGGCATCAAAGGGGTCAAGCGCGTGAGCATGCACGAGCCATTGACCAATTTAAGAAAAGTGATCGCCGTGATTGTGGAGCGAAATACGCCCCCCACAGAAGTGTGGCGTGCACTCTATGGAGCGTCCTCACTGTTGCGCTCGGGCGGCAAGTTCGTCATCGCCATCAATGACGACATCGATCCAGACAACGCCGATGCGCTTCTTTGGGCAATGAGCTACAGGGCAAACTTTGCGCTTGACCTTCAAATCATCCATCACCGAGACCCTGGACACGGGCCCAGGAGTGAGAGAAACCACGGAGAGGATTCGGCCATGCTCATTGATGCGACCCTCAAAGATGACTTCCCACCGATTGCGCTGCCCAAGCAAGAATTCATGGAAAACGCCAAAAAGATTTGGGAGGAGTTGAAATTGCCGCCGCTGCGCCCAGAGGCCCCTTGGTTTGGTTATTCGCTGGGCGACTGGAGCGAGAGAAACGCCCTTATGGCCGAGCGTGCAATCAAGAGTGACTACTTCATCACGGGTGAAGAAATCGCCAAGCAACGCCGCAAAGACTTGCCCATGAACACCGAGATCAAGCACCACATTGAAGAGACTTTCCTCAATGCTCTCAAAGGCAGCAAGTCCAAGTCCACGACCAAGACAGTCAAAAGCAGCAAAGCCAAAACCAAAAAATAAGCTTGCAGCTTGTTTGAGGCGACTGCAAAGCGGCTGTTTCCAACCTACCTCATGCCCGCACCATTGTCTCTCAACATGCGGACATGAAGTGCTGGCCAGCCCTAGGGCGATGAAAGCTTGTCGCGCGAACGGCCAGCAGCACTACTGAGCTGCCCTGCTCATGATGCCTTGGCTGATGTTCAATCAGCCAAGGTCAGGTTTCAATCGGTGACAAATCCATGAGAAAAGGTGACCAAGCCTAGTTCAAAGCGGGTAGGGTTTTGGGGTCGGGTGCAGGCGGCACGCTTTGTAAGTACGCGTGAATGTCAGCCACGTCACTCTCGGACAAAATCTTTTCGGTATAAGGGGGCATGGGGCCATTGGTGTTTCGAATGAAGGCCGAGATATAGGCCAAGGGCTTGGGAGAAGGGGCCAACTTGAGGCCCGCAGCGCCTCCTTGACCCTCTGTGCCATGGCACTGCCAGCATCCATTTTTCATGAATGCTTCTTTGCCTTTTTCTGCTGAGGCGGCCCATGTGCTGGGGGCGCTCAACAAGCACAAGGAGGCCGTGAGCACAACAGCGGCGCTCACTTTGAACGCCTTAAGTTGATGCACTGGACTGGCTTGAGTAGTCTGCAATGCTTGGGTCTGATTGAATGATGGAGTCATGTCTGTGTCCTTATGAGGCAATGCTTGAATGGGTTTAACGCGGCTGAGTCCAAACATTGAGCAAAGCGGGTTGGCCCGACTTCACCACCTCAACGGCCTCTTTCAAAGCGCTGGCCAACTGAGTCGGATCTTTGATCGGGCCCTTGGCCCACCACCCCATGGACTCGGCGAGCTTGTGGTACTCGATGTCGGGGTTTTGAATACTCGTGCCGATGGGTCCCATGTCGACCCCGTTGTTGACTTTCCTATTCCTGAAGTTGGCCATGCGCTGCACGTGCATGACCTCTTGGTGCCAACCGCGGTTGTTGTGCATGACCGAGAGCAAAGGAATTTTGTGCTTGGCTGCCGTCCACAAGACCCCGGGGGCAAACATCAAATCCCCATCGGACTGGATGCTCACCGAAAAACGCCCCAAATCTTTGTTGGCCAAGGCAGCCCCCACGGAGGCTGGTGCGCCATATCCCACACCAAAACCGCCCGAGCGGCCCAACCATTGGTGGTGTTTCTCCATCGGCCACAAACGATTGGGCCAATTGCTCACATTGCCCTCGGAGGCCACCAGTGACCAGTCCAAATGCTTGATGGCGTTGTAGGTCTCCATGCACAAGCGCGCCGTGCTGATGGGACTGGCGTTCCAGCCCACAGCAGCGGCTTGCTGGTTTTTGATTCGCTCTTGGGCATGGGCTTTCTTGGCGTTTTCACCGCGCGCAGCAATCGCGTCTTTGGCACTGCTGGGAATGGCCGCGCGCACCGCCTCAATGAGCGCGGGTAGTGTGGCCTCGGCATCGGCGGGCATTTGCACATCGATCTCTTGCGGACGCTGAAAGTCTTGGTAATTGGACTTGGTGATTAACTCAGACGAGTTGATGCTGATCAACTTGGTCTCCGGCTTGATGCGACTGACTTGGGTGCCAGCCGAATCGTTCAAACCATTGTCGGTGTACTGATTGACGGTGCCCCAAAAGTCCGACAACTCAAGCCCCAAAATCACATCGGCATTGGCGATGACGCTGGCGGGACTCGAGAGGTGGTGGGTGTTGGGGAAATTCAT
>CAISQQ010000255.1 GCA_903887655.1 uncultured Burkholderiales bacterium | reverse complement strand
TGGCTGACAGGTATTACATTTGTAACTTCATGGTATACACATGGTTTAGCTAGTTCATTTTTAGAAGGCTGTAATGCTTTGACGGCGGCTGTTTCTACACCATCAAAATAGAGATGCATTCAAGCGCGCGCCCCGTTTGGTTCAATGCTGTATTGGCAATGTTGACCACATCAGGATAGCCCACAACCACCGCTAGAGAAGAGTTTTTCACCAAATTGAGGTATTGGTTGGTCAAGGGTGGGACGACCATTCTCGCTGCTTGCGGAAGAACCACAAAGCGTTTGATCTCCCATGGGGTGAGAGCCAAGCTTTGAGCCGCTTCAATCTGACCCTTGGCCACTGATTGGATGCCAGCACGCACAATTTCTGCGATGAAAGCGCTCGTGTACAAAGACAAGGCAATGACAAGAGATAAAAATTCGGGCGACAAATTGAATTCGCTATGCACGCCTTGTTCATCAAAAATCGGCCAATCCCAAACCCATTGCGAGTAGGACAAGCCGTTGCTGTCGGTAATTTGTAGCCAAAGTAAGCCTGGATAAGCCAAGCCCTCTTGGCTTAAATAAAGGTGATGAAACCAGCGGTAGGGTTCAGTCGCATGGGGCAAATATTCCACCAATAAAACGTACCACATCAAGAGTTGGATCATGAGTGGAACATTGCGAATGAGTTCAACGTAGGCGCTACAGATGAATTTCGCCAATACGGACGAGGAGGTTCGCCCAAGCCCAATCAAGAGCCCAATCAAACTGGCCAGTACCAAGCCACAGGCTGATGCCTTCAAGGTGTTGAGAACACCAACCAAAAAAGCTCTCCAATACGATTGCGAGCCATCAAAAGCGATTAAAAATGTTTCACCAATATCAAATCCTGCGGTGTCCAGCAAAAAGTCAAACCCTGACTGAATGCCCCGTTCCTTGAGATTGAGCCATGTGTTGTGTCCAAGCCAAAGGGTGGCGGCCAGCAACAAGGCCAGCGCGAGGGCCTGGTAAAGGGCCAAGCGATAGCGTTGACGGTTCCACAATTGTGCCAAGGCGTTCAACGAGGGGCCCTCCAATAAGTTGGCTTCACACCAAGACCTTGTCGAGGCTGCATCTGATCATGGGCGCAATCATGAGGTCTATTTTTATCGGATGGGCATGGGGTATTGCAAGCCACCCTGTGACCACAGTGCATTGAGTCCTCGTTTGAGGGCCAGGGGCGTCTTCTCACCAACATTGCGGTCGAAAATTTCGGCATAGTTCCCGACTTGGGTGACAGCGCGGGCGATCCATTCACGATCGAGCCCGAGAAGTTTACCCATGTCATCCGTTTTACCCAAAAGTCTCAGAACTGCTGGATCAGAGCTTTGATTTTTAAGCGTCTCTAAGTTTTTGGAGTCGATGCCCAGCTCTTCTGCTTCGAGTAAGCCGTAAATCACCCACTTGGCAATGGCAAACCACTCGTCATCACCGCGCCTGACCAAAGGGCCCAGGGGTTCTTTGGAGATCAATTCAGTGAGAATTACATGTTCTTTCGGGTTCTTGGCTTCTTTGGAGCGGATGGAGGCTAGACCCGAGGCGTCAGTGGTGTAGGCCTTGCAACGACCGGCGAAATAGGCTGCATTGGCGGCCTCGAGTTTTTCAAAGACGATGGGTTTGAGGTCAAGTTTGTTGGCCCTGGAAAAATCGTTCAAATTCTTCTCTGTCGTGGTCCCTGATTGCACGCAAACGCTGGCGCCTTTGAGCTGTTTTGCACTTTTGATGTTGGACTTGACGGGGACCATAAAGCCTTGACCGTCGTAAAAGGTCACAGCCGTTTGGTTCAATCCCAAAGAGGCATCACGCGTGAGCGAGAAGGTGGTGTTTCTTGACAGAATGTCGATCTCACCCGACTGCAAGGCGGTGAAGCGTTGTGGTGCGGACAGGGGAACGAATCGCACTTTGTCTGCACTTCCAAGCACGGCGCTTGCAATGGCTCTGCAGATGTCCACGTCAAGACCAGTCCACTTACCTTGGCTGTCCGCAGACCCAAACCCAGCAAGCCCGGTGTTGACCCCACAACTGATTTGGTCCTTTTGCTTGATGGCCTCCAATGTCTTGCCAGCCCTTGACTCTTGGGCCGATAAGCTGAACATCAAAAAGAAAAGTAAATGAACGCTAAATAGTTTAGGTGTCAAAAGGGTGGTCATATGTTGTTTTTCCAAGTCTCTAGATCTCGAGTTCAGACGCATCATGCCACAAGAAGTTAGCTCCTTGACGCGATGGGGAGCCCACGCGCCTTTCACACTTGGTGCAACACACTTGTGGAGTCAAACCCTGCTTGACTCTTACGTCGGGAAAACCACGAAAAATGCTCAAAAGGTGTTAATCTTGAGAGTTTTTAATAATAAATTGAACTCAAATTTGAGTTGAGATAGTTACAGGTTACAATGCAGAAATCGGGGCGTAGCGCAGCCTGGTAGCGCATCTGGTTTG
>CAISQQ010000254.1 GCA_903887655.1 uncultured Burkholderiales bacterium | reverse complement strand
TTGGATCAACACCGCCTTGTCTGCTGCTGGCTCACCCCAGGGCAGGACCAAACGCAGAGGGCTTGTGGGGCTTGTGGGGCTGGTGGGACTTGTGGGACTTGTGGGACTTGATGAGCTTGAGGGGGGCGCCGAGTCTTCTTGATCTGCATTCAGGCCCGACAAAAGGCTCAAGGGCTCGCAATCGTGCCACCGCCCTTGGGATCGTCGCATCAATTGGGCACCCTCCAGGCACGGGGACCAGGGCGAGCCTTGACGCTGGGCACCAGGGTGCTCAAGAGCGGGGGCCACCAGCACGACTTCCATGGCCCAACCCCAAAGCGGCAAGGTGAGCGGTGAATCCAAGGGCAAGACTTGTGCCGACAACGCCAGGCTGCGCTCGCGCATGGCCCTCAATTGGCGCAAAATCCACCCCCGCTTCTCCTCCAAAGCCTCCAAGATTTGCGCCACACTCACCCATTTGGGCGCCGACACCTCTAGCCCCTTGGGGGAGACCACCATGCCGATGGTGCGACGCGCACTGCGCTTGAGCCAATAGTGAACACGGACCTCACCCCACTGCAGTGAGCGGTTGGCCAAGGGATGGCGGTACTCCGGGTCCCCAAGCGGCTGGGGTGCGCTCCCAGGCACTGGCGCAGGGGAGGTGACTGGCTTTGGGGTGGAGGGTGGTGTCGCTTGGAGATCTGGGGGTGCTTGAGCCGTTCGCTCAGCTTCACGCGGGCTCACCGTGAAAAAGTCAAACGCCATCTGCACATAAGTCGTCAAACGCATGGTCGCCCTCACCTTGCTGCGCTCCTCACCATCCCTCACCATCACTGTGCATAGGCCTCAGGGTCGAGTCGCTGCATCTCCGCCTCAATCCACGCCTGCACCTCGGCCATCAAATCGGCGGCAGTGCGCCCCACACTCGAGATCGGTGGCCCCATGGAGACGTCCACCAGCCCCGGAATTTTGACAAAGGCACGCCGAGGCCAACACCGCCCCGACGTCACCGCCACGGGCACCACATAGGCCCCCGTCTCCACGGCCAAACGCGCACCACCGAGCTTGTATGACCCGACCTCGCCCCGCGGGATGCGGGTGCCCTCGGGAAACATGATCACCCAAACACCCCGCGCCAACAAGTCGCGCCCTTGCTGGACCACCTTGGCAAAGGCGCGGGCTCGGTCCGAGCGATCGATGTGGATCATGTCAAGTCGGCCAATCGACCAACCGAAAAAAGGAATGGCCAGGAGCTCCTTTTTAAAGACATAGGCCAGCGGCTTGGGCATGATGGCCGGCATCAACAAGGTCTCGTAGGCCGATTGGTGTTTCATGAGCAAGATCACCGGCGCGTCGCCCAGCGCGAGCACCGGCTCCAAGCCGTGCAAGACATGGCGCACACCACAAAACCACCTTGCCGCATCCACCACGCTTTTGAGCCAAGCGCGCGCCCACGGGTAGAGCTGCGCCTTGGAAGCACCCATAGCGCCGAGCACCACAATCGTGAGCGAATACGGCACCACGGTGAGACCGAGCCAAAGCATGTGAACACACGAGGAGCACCAGTACAGAGCGCGCTTCATGAGGCCACACGACCCAAACGGTCATTCAAGGGATCGCTTTTGCGCTCGCTCATTGCGTTGACCACGGGCTGCTCGCCCTCTTGCAGCAACCACTGTGAAAACCCATACAAGTCCTCATGAACGCGGGTGTTCGGGGGGAACGCTGGCGAGAGCGCTTGGTCTTTGAACGCCACCCCTTTGCCCGTGAGCACCAAGTGCGGCTCGCAACCCGCATGGGCGCCGGCTTGCAAGTCGCGCAATGAATCCCCCACCGTGGGCACGCCGTGCAGGTCCAGACCCGTGCGCCGTGCAATCTGCTCAAACAGCCCGGACAAGGGTTTTCTGCAGCCGCAATGATCGTCGCTGGTGTGGGGGCAAAAGAAAATCGCCTCGACGCGAGCGCCCTCTTGCGCCAACAGGTGGTTCATCTTGTCGTGCATGGCATTCAAGGTCGCCACATCAAAGAGTCCCCGGCCCAGACCCGATTGGTTCGATGCAATCACCACGCGATAACCCGCATGGTTCATGCGGGCAATCGCTTGCAGCGCGCGCGGCAAGGGCTGCCACTCCTCGGGGGACTTCACATAGTCGTCCCGGTCTGCGTTGATGGTGCCGTCTCGATCCAAGATGATCAGTTTGGTCATGGGTTACTCGCAGTGAAAAAAGCCAGCAAGAGACAAAGGGCGGTGTGGGCGGTTTGGGTGGTGTGAGTGATCTGAGTGAATGGGTGGGTCTCGATCAGGCCAAGCGCGACAAATCGGCCACCCGGTTCATGGCGGTGTGGAGTTCGCGCAACAAGGCCAAGCGGTTGTGGCGCAAATGCTCCTCGGGTGCATTGACCATCACTTGCTCAAAGAAACTGTCCACGGGCTCCTTGAGCGCCGCCAAACTCGCCAACGAGGCCGCGTACTGGGCGTGTTGGAACAAGTCCTGCGACTGGGCCAAACTCACCGCCATGGCGTCAAAGAGCGCGCGCTCTGCACCCGCTTGCAGCCACTCGACTTGAACGACCAGGTCGCCGGGGAGGGTTGATTTTTTCAAGATGTTGCCAATGCGCTTGTTGGCCGCGGCCAGCGCACTGGCCTCGGGCCTCAAGGCGAAGGATTTGACCGCCTCGAGCCGTGCCTCAACGTCATCCAATCGGTCAAAGCTCAAGGAGAGCACCGCCTCAATTTGTGCGCCGCTGTAACCCGCGTCTTTGAACACCCCAGTGAGGCGCTCACCCACAAATGTGAGCAAAGCCGCCATCGACTCGTCCCCACTGAGCACCCGTGCTGGGCTCTCAAACACCGAGTGGGCTTGTTGCAGCAAATGCGCCAAGGACAACTTCAAGTCGGTGCTGGTGAGCAGGCGAATCACCCCCAATGCCTGACGGCGCAAGGCGTAAGGGTCTTTGTCACCACTGGGTTGCTGGCCAATGCCAAAGAGTCCGACCAAGACCTCCAATTTATCGGCCAACGCCAAAACTTGACCCACCACATCGCGTGGCAAGGCGTCGCCAGCAAAGCGCGGTTTGTAGTGATCTTCGATGGCCTGCGCCACGCTCAAGGCATAGCCGTCGTGGAGTGCGTAATAGTGCCCCATGGTGCCTTGCAGCTCGGGGAACTCGCCCACCATGTCGGTGAGCAAATCGACCTTGGCCACCCGCGCGGCCTCCTGGATCCAGGTGTGCTGCGAGGACGTGATCACGCCACGATCGACCAAGTCGCGGGCGATCAAATCGGCCAAAGCGGCCACGCGCAGGCTGCGCGCGGCTTGGGTGCCCAACTTTTGGTGGTAAACAACTTGCTCCAACGCGTCCAAGCGCGAGAGCAAGGTTTTTTTCTGGTCCTGCTTGAAAAAGAACTGCGCATCGGCAAGTCGGGGTCTCACCACCCGCTCATTGCCACCAATGACAGCGCTCGGGTCCGCTGGCGAGATGTTGCTCACCACCAAAAAGTGGTGGCTCAGCCGCCCGCTTTGGTCGAGCAAGGGGAAGTATTTTTGATTGGCCTTCATGGTCAAGATCAAACACTCCTGCGGCACGCTCAGAAAGTCGGCATCGAATTGGCATGCGAGCACATTGGGGTGCTCCACCAACGCACAGACCTCGTCCAAGAGGGCCTCGTCTTCGAGCACGCGCAAGGATTCGCCCAGATTTTGCGCAACCGACTTCAACTGTTGGCGAATCGATTCGCGACGGCCCTCAAAACTGGCCATCACCCGACCTTCTTGAAGGAGCACACGCTCGTAGTCGCGCGGGTGTGTCACCTTCAAGCTCGGGGCCAAAGCCTCAAAACGATGACCTTGCGTGTGCTGGGTCGCTTGAAGGCCCAGCGCACTCAACCCCAGCACCTCTTGGCCATACAAGGCCAAGAGGCCATGCACCGGTCGCACAAAATGCACACTGCTCCAGCCCGGCATGGCGCAGTCGCGGTGCAGCTGATAGCTCATGAGCTTGGGGATGGGCAGCGCGCTCAAGCTCTCGCTCAAGGCCTTTTGCGCACCTTCGGTGAGGGTGGCGCCGGCCTGGGTGGTTTTGGCCCACAAATTGACCTGTTTGCCGTCATCGATTTTTTCCAAGTCCGCCACGCTCAAATGAGACAGTCCCAAGGCCGCGAGCTTTTTGGCCAACGCAGGCGTGGCATGGCCCTGGGCATCCAAGCCCACGCTTTGCGGCATCAACTTTTGCTCGACCGCTTTGGCGCTGGCTTGCGGCAAGACGCCGAGCACGCGCACGGCCAAACGCCTGGGCGTGGCAAAACCTTCAAAACTGGCCGTGGGGGCGGTGAGCCCTTGCGCCACCAAGCCGTCAAAAACCCCTTGGGCAAAGGCCACTCCCAGTGTTTTCAAGGCCTTCGGAGGCAACTCTTCGGCCAAGAGTTCAATGAGCAAGGCGTCGCCAAGCTCAGGCGTCGTGATTGCGCTCGTCATGCTGGCACCGCCTTTGCTGTGAGGCTGGGTGTCGCCGGCATGGCGGCCACCCACTCGGCAGGCGCCATGGGAAAGCCCAAACGCTCGCGACTGTCCAGGTAACTTTGCGCCACCGATTTGGCCAAATTGCGAATGCGGGTGATGTAGCCCGCGCGTTCGGTCACGCTGATGCTGCCGCGGGCATCGAGCAAGTTGAACGTGTGAGCGGCTTTGAGCACTTGCTCATAGGCGGGCAGCGCCAACTGCTCGAGCATCAAATGCTGGGCTTGCTGCTCATGGGCATTGAAGGCCTGAAACAAGAAAACGGCGTCGCTGTGCTCAAAGTTGTAAGCCGATTGTTCCTTTTCGTTTTGCAAATACACGTCACCATAGGTCAAGCCCTCCGTCCAGACCAGGTCATACACATTGTCCACGCCTTGCAAATACATCGCCAAACGCTCAAGCCCATAGGTGATCTCCCCCGTGATGGGCTGACAATTGATCCCGCCGACTTGTTGGAAATAGGTGAACTGGGTGACTTCCATGCCATTGAGCCAGACCTCCCAACCCAGGCCCCACGCACCCAAGGTGGGGTTCTCCCAATCGTCTTCGACAAAGCGGATGTCATTGCGCTTCAAATCAAATCCAAGCGCCGCCAAGGAGCCCAGGTACAAATCCAAGATGTTCTCGGGCGCGGGTTTCAACACCACTTGGTACTGGTAGTAATGCTGAAGCCGATTGGGGTTCTCACCATAGCGACCGTCTTTGGGGCGGCGGCTGGGTTGCACATAGGCCGCTCGCCAGGGCTCGGGCCCCAAGGCGCGCAGAAATGTCGCGGTGTGGGAGGTGCCGGCACCGACTTCCATGTCGTAGGATTGCAGCAAGGCGCAGCCGTGCTGGGCCCAATACGTCTGCAGCGTCAAAATGATGTTTTGAAAATGGAGCATCTGGTCGTTGGCGTGTTAATTCGGGTGGACAGTCTCTAAAGTGAGCCCTCGAACAGTGTCAATGCGTTCGCGCGAGGGTGGACTCAAGAGCGGGGGCGCAGTGCCTGATGGGGTCAATTTTAACCGCTGTGGGTCGCAACGTCAGGGGCAGAACTTGCAACGGTGCATTGAACGCCTTCCATCATGCTCGAGCGCGACTTTGGCGCCCACCTTGGTGGCGTCGGTAGCCCCCCAACAGCAGCAGCACGGCGGTGCAAGACAACCACAAGGGCCACAGGCCAAAACGACCCGCCCACCAGGCATAAAAGGTCACCCCCTCTTGCACCCCAGCCACCCGAGCCGTCAAAACCCCTTGGGTAAAACGCGGCAGGGCCGCCACCACGCGTGCGTTTTCGTCAATGACCATGGTCGCACCCGCATTGGTCGAGCGCAGCATCGGGCGATGCAGCTCCAAGGTGCGCATGCGCGATATCTCGATGTGCTGGTCCACCACCACCGTGTCACCAAACCAGGCGATGTTGCTCATGTTGACCAAGATGGTGGGCGACAGCGCCTCCTGCACAAACCGCCGGGCCAACTCCTCACCAAACAAATCCTCGTAGCAAATGTTGGGGGCGATGCGCTCGCCCAAGATGGACCATGAGGCTTGGGTCTCATCGCCTCGGCGAAAAAATCCCAGCGGGTTGCTCAAGTGGTCGGTAAACCACTGAAAAAATGGGGGCACAAACTCACCAAAAGGCACCAGGTGTGATTTGTCGTAGCGGTAAACCTCGGTGGCACTCACCCCCACCCCGACTGCCGAATTGGTGTAACCGCGCTGGTCAACGAGCGGCATGCCAATCAAGGCCAGGCGGTGCTGCGCCAACAGCAGCGTCACCAGGCTTGGGAAAAACTGCCCCGCATAGGCTTGTGGGGGTTTGGCAAAAGCCGTCTCCGGCGTGATCACCAAGTCACTGTGGTCACTCGCCATTTGCGTTCGGTACCACACCCCGCCTTCTTCGCGGGCGTGGGTGAATTGACTCGCCATGGGCACATTGCCTTGCAGCAAGGTCACTTTCCAAGAGGGTTCGCGCGTGTTGCTAGACGCGGCGGGGTCTGACAAGGCCGCCCTCGAGGCCCCAAGGGTGCGAACCCAAGACACGGGCCAGCCCGACAAACTGATCACCATCAGCCCGACCAACCCCCACCCCAAGCTCAAGCTCAAGCCGCGACCCAGCAGCGCTCGGATCCCAGCAAGCCCCGCCGATGCGCCACGCCCAGCGCGAGCGCGAGCGGCTCCCAGTTGGGCCGGCGTCACCCACAACACACACAGCATGGCCAAGCTCGCACTCAGCCACCCCAGGCCATACACCCCCACCCAAGGGGCGAGTTGCCCCAACCAGGTGTTGGTGTGGGCGTAGCCTGAAGAGCCCCAAGGAAAACCGGTGAACCACACGCCGCGAGCGAGCTCAGACAAAGTCCAGCACGCCCCGTACCCGAGCGCCTGGAGTGCGTCACTCAGCCAACCCCGGCGCCCTTGGCGCTGGCCTCCCAAGCCCATCAAGCCCGCATAAAGCGCCGCAAAGACCGCCCAATACAGCGACAACCCTGCGCACAGCAACACCAATCCGAGCAGCGACAAGGCCAGCGGCATCTCCCCATACACGTGCAGTGCAATGAAGATCCACCAGACGGTGCCCAAGAGCGCGCTGCACTGAAAAGCGTAAGCCAAGGCGGCCACACGCTTGGAACTGGCGAGCGCTTGGTTCACACTGAACGCCAATGCGAGCATGGCGCACCACTGCAGCACACCGCTGGGCCCCAAGTGCTGGGGCAATCCCATCGAGAGCGCTTGCATGGCGCCAGCGACAACAACCAAGAGCCACCCGAGCCAAGCGCTCAAGCCTCGGCTCATGCCAGCGGGCCCTTTTCAATGGCCTTGACCTTGAACCATTTGACCGCACCGGCTCGGGTGTGCATGACTTCAAATCTCAAGCCCAGCAGCACATGGCTCTCGCCCTTGGTGGGCACGTGCCCCATTTCATGCGCGACCCAGCCCCCAATGGTTTCAAACGTCTCGACATGTTGGGCCAGGGCGTCGTCCAAACCAAAGGCCTGCAAGACGCGTGGAATCGCAGTGTTGCCCGCGATGCGGTAGGTTTGATCACCCAAGCCAAAAATATCCCCGGCCTCCTCGTCGGTGTCAAACTCGTCTTCAATATCGCCCACAATTTGCTCGAGCACATCTTCAATGGTGACCAAGCCCGCCACCCGGCCAAACTCATCGATCACCACGGCCAAGTGGTTGCGGTTGACCCGAAAATCTTTGAGCAATTCGAGCAGTCCTTTGCTTTGCGGCACCATCACCACAGGGCGCAACAAGGCGCGCACATTCAAATTGGGGGACCGTTGGCGTTTGAGCAAGTCCTTGGAGAGCAAGATGCCGATGATGTGGTCGCGCTCGCCTTCAAACACCGGATAGCGGGAGTGCGCGATATCGATGACTTGATTGAGGATGTGATCGAGGGGGTCCTCGATGTTGATCATGTCCATGCGCGCTGAGGAGATCATGACGTCGTTGGCGGTCAAATCGGCGATTTTCAAGACCCCTTCGATCATTTGCCGCGACTCGACGCGAATGATGTTGTTGACTTGGGCCTCTTGCAACCAACGCAGAACATCTTGGAGCTGTTGGGGACGCTGATGAAACACGGACGCAACAAATCGCCCGAGTCGCTGCAGACGACTCTTGGGGGGTGAAATCAAAGACTGCTGGGTCGCCATGGTGCGGGAAAACCTGGCTTCAAGGCATGTCGCCCATGAAGCCCGTGGTAAAGATGAACAAGACCCCTAGCATAGCCGATTTGTGTGACCCGGCGCTCACCATCGGCACCGCGCCGGGTGGCCTGCTGCACTCGAGGTCGGTGCCGCAGTGGCGCTGTGCGCTGCTCTTTGCGCCCATGGCCCTCGACTCAGCGCTCCAAGAGCGTCGCATCACCCACCTTGTGCCAAAACCGTTGGGCTTGTGCACTGCTGGCATAAAACGCTTGGCCATAACACGACGAGACCCACTGGGCCCATTGGCTCATGAAGTCTTTGTCGGGCAGCAGCACGGTGGCCTCGGTCTCTGAGCCCATGCGCTCCAAAGTGGCGCCATGGCTTTTGACAATGTGGATCATGGGGGCGTTCTCTGTCAGGGCCTGGATGGTCAAGCGGTGGACGTTGGCATTGCGCGCGATCACACAGGCGTGCCGAAAGAGCCGTTGACCCAAGCCCCGAGCGCGCCAAGGCGCGAGCACCGAGCCGCCCCACTCGCCCGTTGCGAGTGCGCACTCGGCGCGCCAAGACGCCGACATGGGTTCGCTCAAGGCGGAGGGGGGGAGTGCCAAATGGGACACGGCAATGAGCTCGCGCTCTTCGTTGAAAATGCCCGACATCACATCGCGGCGAAAGTCAATCGTGCCCACATACTGGGCGAGTTGCTCATCGTGCGCCATGTAACCAAACCGCAAATAACGGTCCGCCTCGCTGAGTTCGAGCAAATGCACCAAGACCTGGGGGCGGTGCTGCTCAGCCAGATCCAAAATCGGCCACTGCATCTCACCCACCCCCAAGTCCAGCACCTCAAAGGTCTGCAGCCAAGCCTGGGGGGTCCATTTTTTGGACGCGGGCATCCACCCCTCTTCTGGGGTGCCGATCGGGGAGAGACTGTTGGTCATCCCTCAATCATAAGGGTTTTCCCTTGGTTTGTGTGGCTGTTCCTGCCCGCGGTGTGGTCTTTTGTGGCTTAAAAAGCACCCCAGCGGCCCGGCGTCGAGATCTTGGTGAGCGGCTCGTGGGCGAGGAGTCTTTACAATCCAAGCTTTGGTGGTGTTTGGGCACGGGTGGCGGGTGGCAGGTGGGTGGCCAGTGAGCTTGGCAGGCATGGACCGCCTGCGGGGCGGGTCCTGCAAGCCACTCCCCACGCGAAGGGCCAGCACAGTGTCCACATCCACCGCGACGGCCCCATTTTGCAGGAGTTTTTTTTGGACAAACCTTGGCTCAACCATTACCCTGCTGCGGTCGCTCCCACCATCGACCCCACGGCCTACACCTCCATGGTCGAACTCATGGAGCAGTCGTTCAAGCGCCATGCCGATTTGACCTTTTGCCACTGCCTGGGCGTGCGCCTGACTTACCAAGATCTGGATCGACAATCCCAGCATTTTGCGGCTTGGCTACAAACGCTGGGCTTGCCCGTGGGCACACGAGTGGGGCTCATGCTGCCGAACTTGCCCCAGTTTCCGGTGGTGATGTGTGGGGTGCTGCGCGCGGGCATGGTGTGTGTCAACATCAACCCCTTGTACACCGCCTCTGAGCTCGAGCACCAACTGAGCGACTCGGGCTGCGAGGTGCTGGTGATCTTGGAGAATTTCGCCCACACCCTGGCCGTGGCGCTCGAGCGCACCGCCCTCAAAACCGTGGTGATGACCCAACTCGGCGACATGCTGGGCACCTGGCGGGGCCCGTGGCTGTCGTTTGCCGCCAAGCACCTGGCTCGCATGGTCCCCAAGCACCCATTGTTCATCAACGCGAGTGCGCGAGACCCGCTACCGAGCTCAGGTGCACCCCTGCGGGTGGCCCTGTCAGACACCTTGCGCGTGGGCGCCACACACGCCGTGCAAAGCGTGCCTTTGAGCCACGAGCACACTGCTTTTTTGCAGTACACCGGCGGCACAACGGGCCTGTCCAAAGGGGCCATCTTGAGCCACGGCAACATCATCAGCGCCACCTTGCAAGCCCACGCCTGGTTCATGCCGGCGCTGTCCAAAGCCAGCTCGCCGCACGCGATCAACGGTATCGCGGCGTTGCCGCTTTACCATATCTTTGCCCTCACCTTTTGCTTTTTAAGCATCCAACTGGGCTCCCATTTGACCCTGATTCCCAACCCGCGGGACATCAAGAAATTCGTGAAAGTCTTGGCCGAGCGCCCGTTTCACATCCTGCCTGGGGTCAATACCCTCTTTAACGCTTTGCTGCAAAACCCCGATTTCAAACGTTTGGATTTCTCCAGTTTATGCCTCACCCAAGCTGGCGGCATGGCCGCTTCTGAGCACACCGCGGCAGCTTGGGTGGCCACCACAGGCAGTGTGATGATCGAAGGCTGGGGCATGACGGAGACCTGCGCCGTGGGCACCAACAACGATGTGTTGAACGCGGCCTTCAGCGGTGACATCGGCGTGCCGCTGCCGGGCATTGAGGTGGTGATCAAAGACGATGAAGGGCGCACCTTGGGGGCCGATACCCTGGGTGAGATCTGCATCAAAGGGCCCAATGTGATGCGCGGCTACTACCAACAAGCTCAGGAGAATGCACTGGCTTTCACGGCCGATGGATTTTTGCGCACGGGCGACCTCGGCGCACAAAACGCCCAGGGTGAAACGCGACTGGTCGACCGCAAAAAAGACATGATTTTGGTCAGTGGTTTTAATGTCTATCCCAGTGAAATTGAGGCCAAAGTCTCCAGCTGCCCGGGTGTCTTGGAGTGCGCCGCCATTGGACTGCACAGTCAGCAGCAAGGTGAATCGGTCAAACTCTTCGTGGTCAGGGCGAGCACTCACCCTCAGCTGAGTGAATCCGACGTGTTGGCCTATTGCCGCCAACATTTGACGGCTTACAAAGTTCCCAAATCGGTGGAGTTTCGAGCGACCTTGCCCAAAACCAATGTGGGCAAAGTCCTCAGGCGCGCTTTGCGCGAAGATCTCCAGTCATGACGGCTCTGATCAGCCTCGTGGGCAGCATGTGTCTTTTGTTTTCAGGCTGTGTTTCATGAGCGCGTTCTTGTTGAACCCCTAAGCGTGATCACACAATCTCTTCCAAGCGATGTGGTGGTGCTCGAGCGCGGCTGGCTGAGCTCGAACACCATCGTTTTGCTCGGCGCCGATCCCGTCGTGATCGATACGGGCCACCACCGTCATGCCGAGCAGCTGCTCGCACTGCTCGAGCACTGGCTCGGTGAGCAGCACCCCCAGCGCCTACTCAACACCCATTTGCACAGCGACCACTGCGGGGGCAACGCCCGTCTTCAAGCACGTTGGCCGCAACTCCTCACACTCATCCCGCACTGTGTCTTTGAAGCCACAAAAGAATGGAGCCCAAGTCGTCTCCCCTTTGAATCCACCGGTCAAAACTGTCCCCGATTTGCAGTGCACGCTGCATTGCGAGGGGGCCAAGAAATAATCCTGAACGGGCGCACCTGGGAAATTCACGAATGCCCTGGGCACGACGCCGATGGAGTGCTCTTTTTTGAACCGCGCGAGCGCATTCTTATCAGTGCCGACGCACTCTGGGAGAACGGTTTTGGGGTGTTGTTTGACGCGCTTGAGAGTGAATTTGGCTTTGACGCCCAAGAGCAAACCTTGGATTTGATCGAGTCCTTACAAGCCCGTTGGGTTTTGCCCGGTCATGGACGGGCCTTTCAAGAGGTCAAGCCGTCCATCGCACGCGCTCGAAGTCGGCTCGCGCACTGGCGCCAGCACCCCCTATCCCACGCCGAGCATGCCGCTCACGTGCTCATCAAGTTTCATGTGATGGTCCACCAAAACCTAGCCTTGCAGGAATTCATGAGCTGGGCCGATCAAGTGAGCCTGCTCAAACGCATTCACGCCCAAGACCCGCGTGGGATTGAATTTGAAGCGTGGCTCCTAGAACGCCTTGATGTGCTGTGCGCCAAAAAAGCAGTGCAGTTGACACCGCAGGGTGTGCTCGACGCTTGAAACTGCAACAGGATAGGGGTCAGG
>CAISQQ010000253.1 GCA_903887655.1 uncultured Burkholderiales bacterium | reverse complement strand
TTCACGCAAACCCGTGGCGAGCGATCGAGCCCACCTGTCCTTTTGAGGTACCACCTGACCATGTCTTCTTTGAGTTTCAGCACCCCAGCCGTTGAGGTGCTCTCGGCCAACAAAACCTACGCCAACGGCTACCAGGCCTTGAAGCCGGTGAACTTGACCATTGCGGAAGGTGAATTTGTCACCTTGCTCGGGCCCTCGGGTTGCGGCAAGAGCACCTTGTTGAAAATGGTGGCTGGACTTCTCGAGCCCACCGATGGGCGTATATTGCTGTGGAGAAAGCCCGTCACCGATATGCTCGCTTCGGGTAAAAAAATGTCCTTTGTGTTTCAGTCACCCACCCTCATGCCATGGGCCGATGTGGCCACGAATGTGAGGCTGCCGCTGGACTTGATGGGTCTACCCAAGGCCCAGGCGCAAGAGCGGGTTGAGGAGGCGTTGGCCTTGGTGGGGCTGGAGAAGTTCGCCCACGCATTGCCCAGAGCGCTCTCAGGGGGCATGCAAATGCGCGTCTCGATTGCGCGCGGCTTGGTCACCCAGCCTGATCTGCTGTTGATGGATGAGCCGTTTGGGGCCTTGGATGAAATCACCCGTCACCGCTTGGATGCGGATTTGTTGGCGCTTTGGGCTCAAAAAAAGCTCACCGTGATCTTTGTCACCCACTCCATCCACGAGGCGGTTTTTCTCTCCAACCGGGTGGTGATGATGGCGGCCAGACCCGGGCACATTGTGGAGGAGCACATCATCGACGAGCCCTACCCAAGAGACTCGTCGTTCATGGTGAGGACCGAGTTCATGCGCCATGCCCAAGCCCTGCAGCGAAGTCTAGAGCTGGCCAGCGAGTCGCTCAACTGAGCCCCACCCATCAAGAGCACTGAGAGCACTGACACCATGAGCCCCAACCCCGCCCAAGAAGCCACCCACCTGGCCCTTCAAAAGATTGGCATCCCCTTGTTGCTCGGATTGATCTTCTTGGGTGCGTGGCAGGCCTTCGTGGTCGTGATGGACTTGCCGCCCTACTTGGTCCCCTCCCCAGTCTTGATGATTCAAACCCTTTTCACCGACTGGCACCCTTTGCTCTTGGCCCTCGGGGTGACCGTCAAAATCACCTTGCTCTCCTTTGCCTTGGCCATTGTGGTGGGTGTGTCGATCTCCTTTTTGTTTGTCCAAAGTGCGCTTCTCGAGCGTGCATTGTTTCCCTACGCGGTCTTGCTGCAAGTCACCCCGATTGTCTCCATTGCACCCTTGATCATCATTTGGGTCAAGGACACGGGTCTGTCGATGGTGCTGTGCGCTTCACTGGTGGCCCTCTTTCCCATCATCAGCAACACCACCCTGGGGCTCAAAAGCATCGAGCCCAATTTGCACAGCTTCTTTCTGATGAACCGAGCATCGCGTTGGCAGATTTTGATGCGCTTGCGCATCCCAAGCGCCTTGCCCTACTTCATGGGAGGACTGCGCATCTCCAGTGGCCTGGCATTGATTGGGGCTGTGGTGGCGGAGTTTGTGGCCGGCACGGGCGGACAAGGTTCGGGCTTGGCTTACCAAATCTTGCAAGCCGGCTTTCAGCTGAGAATCCCACGCATGTTTGCCGCCCTGCTGTTGATCTCCTTGACTGGAGTCATGCTGTTTGCGCTCATGGCATGGCTCAGCCGCCTGGTGCTTGGCGAGTGGCATGAAAGCGAGTTGCAAGCCGAATAGTGCAGGCTCAACCCACTGATTGGTCCTTGGCTTTTTGGGCATCGGGCTTGATTGGCGCGCCCACTCTGACATTTTTTTAAAC
Organism: uncultured Burkholderiales bacterium; assembly: GCA_903887655.1. Taxonomy (GTDB): domain Bacteria; phylum Pseudomonadota; class Gammaproteobacteria; order Burkholderiales; family Burkholderiaceae_C; genus Limnohabitans. Next base: position 9,160 of record CAISQQ010000253.1, on the reverse strand, counting down.
CTCAACTTTTTGCTCACCCACCATGAATGCACTAGACCTGCCGGCCTTGGCGCCTGACCTTGAATGGATCACCGACAGCACACGGGTGCACAAATTCTCCCAAGACTTCAATTGGTACAGCCCTGTTTTGAAGCGTCAACTCGAGAGCCTGAGCGCCCAAGTCGTGGCTCGCCCCAAAACCCAGGAGCAAATCGCGCAGGTCGTGAGCTTGTGCTCGAGCCATCAAGTGCCACTCACGCTGCGCGGCACAGGCACGGGTAACTATGGGCAGTGTGTGCCCCTCTCGGGTGGGGTCGTGCTCGATCTCAGCGCTTATAACCAGTTCCTTGGCATTCGAGACGGCGTGGCCACTGCGCAAAGCGGCATCCGTTTGATTGAGCTCGACAAGGCTGCCAAGCCATTGGGCTATGAACTGCGCTGGATCCCATCGACCTTCAGAAGCGCCACACTGGGCGGTCTTTATGGCGGGGGGTTTGGCGGAGCGGGCTCGATCACCTATGGCCCCATCGCGGCACCGGGCAATATCGTGAGTGTGAAAGTCATGTCCATGGGCGTTGATCCGCAAATCCACACCTACCGCGGTCAAGAGGCGCTCATTTACCATCACACCTATGGCACCAACGGGATCGTGCTCGAGCTCGAAGTGGCCATGGCGCCGAGCATAGCGTGGAGTGAGTTCTTGATCACCTTTGAGGATTTTGAGCAAGCATTGAACTTTTCAAGCGACTTGAGTGTGGGTTCAGGTTACGTTAAAAAAGAAGTGGCCTTGATCGCCAGTCCCATTGTGGGCTACTTCACCGCTTTGGCAGAGTACCTGCCAAGCCACCGACATGCCGTTGTGGCTTGCATTGCACCTCAAAGTGTGACGGCCCTCAAAGAATTGGCGCAGGCTCACCACGGCGTGGTGAGCTACGAAAAAAATGCGCAGGAAGTTCAAGCCAGCCAGCGCACCTTGATTGAATACACCTGGAACCACACCACATTGCACGCCCTCAAAGTCGATAAAACCCTCACCTACATCCAAACCGGTTTTAATCCGCAGCGTTACAAGGAACAAGTCTTGGCGTTGCAGTCGCTCTTGAACCCTGAGGTGATGATGCACTTGGAGTTCATCCGAACCAAAGAGGGTTTGATCAACTGCTCGGGGCTTCAGATCGTTCGCTACACAAGCGACGAGCGACTCGAAGAGATCATGCAAATCCACCGCGACCATGGGGTGCAAATCAACAACCCGCATGTCTACACCGTGGAAGACGGAAAAGCCGGGGGGCAGCTCAATCCCGAGATTTTGCGCGCCAAGGATCGCCACGATCCCCACGGTCTGCTTAACCCTGGCAAGCTCAGAACTTGGTCGGCACCCAGCGTGGCTTGAACTCGCCAGTCAAGTGCCAGCACCCATCACGAATGCGCTCATGGGTCTCGAGTGTGATCAGGGTTTATTCGGTTGCAAATGACCCGCTTGTCATGCAACATGGTTTGACCAGTTGCAACCTATTTCCCCCCCCCATTCGAAAAGAAATGACCAACGCATTCAAAGTCCTTTTGTTCACCTGGGTGACTTCACTGGTTTGGGTTCAAAGCGCTTGCGCTCAGTCCAGCAGCTTGAACAATTACCCCAGCAAACCCATTCGACTCATCAACCCTTTGGGCAGCGGTGGCACCGCAGAAGCATTGGCCAGAACGGTGGCCAAAGCGCTATCGGATCAACTCGGTCAAGCGGTGGTGGTCGAGACAAAAACAGGCGCAGCGGGAACGATTGGGGCCGATTATGTGGCCAAGTCCGCGCCAGATGGCTACACCCTCCTCTATGGTGTGACAGGCACCAATACCATTGCGCCTGCGCTCTACAAATTGCCCTACGACCCCATCAAAGATCTGACCCCCATCACCATTGCTTTTTCAGGCCCCAATGTATTGTTGGTCAACCAAAGCTTGGGCATCAACTCCCTTCAAGAACTCATTGCCTTGGCAAAAACCAAGCCCAATCAGCTCTCCTTTGCATCTGCAGGCAACGGCTCCATGTCACACTTGAATGGTGAGTTGCTCAAGCAATACGCGGGCATCGATGTGTTGCATGTCCCCTATAAAGGAGGGGGTGCAGCGGTGCCCGACCTCTTGAGTGGTCGAGTCAACCTCATGATTGAGACCAGCAGTGGCGTGGTGCCCCTCATCAGAACAGGTCGAGTCAAAGCCTTGGCCGTCACCTCGCTTCAACGCTCGCCCTTATTTCCCGATGTCCCCACCTTTGCGGAATTGGGCTTTCCAGGCATCTATTCCTTGGTCTGGGGAGGGCTTTTTGCGCCAGCAGGAACACCCAAGGCCATCCTAGACAAAATTCACAATGCGGTTGTTCAAGAGAACAAAGACACCGCCTACAAAGAGATGGTCACCGGCATGAACAATGAGGCGGTGAGCATGACGCCGGAGGAATTTAAAGTTTACGTGGGTGATGATCTTAAAAAATACAGTGAGATTGTCAAACGCATCAATTTAAAAGTCGATTGATCGCGACCACGCAGCAGCAGCAGCACCGCGCAACAAACCTCTCATCACCATGGGGATTCTTCACTGAGCGCTTTTTTAGCTGTGCAGACGCCCTTGTCAACATCGAACGCGCTGATCGAGCATCGTTTTAAAAGAACAAGTAATCGTCCTTGTTGACCTCTTGCGTTCCTCGCCAGTATTCGACCGTTGGCAGTGGCCAGTTTTGCGTCAATCGGCCGCTGGCGTTTTTATACCAACTGTTCACTGTTGCTGCGCCGTAGACCACGGTGGCACTGGCCGCATCGATGCGCTCATTGAAGCGCTCGAGCACCTCCTCGCGCACTTCCATGGCATTTTTCTTCGATGCCAGCAGCAAGCGAATACACTCCACGATGTACATCGCACCCGCCTCTGACAGCAACACCAAGCTGGCATTGCCGTTGATGTTGGTATTGGGCCCATACAAGCAAAAGAGATTGGGGAAATTGGGCACAGTAATGCCGTAATAAGCGCGGGCATCATCGCCATGCCACTGATCCTGAAGCTTGACGCCGCCACGCCCTGTGAGCGGCAGTGTCGACAAAAAGTCAGCCGCCTTGAAACCTGTGCCGAAAACGATGACGTCAAGCTCGTGGTGAACACCGTCAGCGGTCTCAATGCCGCCCTCATGCGCCTTGGTGATTTTTTCTGTCACCAAATTGACGTTGGGTTTTTTGAGCGTTTCAAACCACTTGCCGTCATCCGATGCACAGCGCTTGGCAAAAGGCGGGTAGTCTGGCATCATCTTGCGCAGCAAATCAGGCCGATCGGACAAAGATTTTTCGAGATGCGTCATCATCAACGCGCGCAACTCCTCATTCTTTTGCGACATAGAGACCGGATGGTTCCACGCCGGGTCCACCTCGGTATAGGCGCGTCGCCCCATACCAACCCACATTCGGTAGACTCGAAACCAACGGTGGTAATTGGGAACGTTGGCAAAGAGCCAGCGGCTGCCTTCCTTGAGCAAGCTGTTGTAGCCCGGCGTGTACCGCACCCAAGGAGGAGAACGCTGAAACACGGTCAATTGACTGGCGACTTCTGAGATCTTTTGGATGGCCTGAAATCCACTGGCACCTGTGCCAATGACGCCGACACGCTTGCCCGTCAGGTCCACCCCATGATTCCAGCGCGCTGTGTGCCACGCCTGTCCTTCAAAAGCGTCGATGTTGTCGATTGCGGGATAGTTGGGCCGGTTGAGCTGACCCACGGCGCTGATCAAGGCTTGCACGCGCAGCTGCTCGCTGCTGCCGTCGCTCATTTGAAGCGTTAAATTCCAGCTGGCATCGGTCTCGTTGTAGACGCCCGCAACCACCTCGGTGTTGTAGCGGATATGTTCATGCAGACCAAATTTTTCAGAACTGCTTTGCAAGTAATCCAATACAGCCGCTCGGCTGGCGTATTCTTCTCGCCAGTGGGGGTTTTGGTTAAAAGAATAGCTGTAATTGAAGTTGCTGGTGTCAAGGTGACAGCCAGGGTAGTTGTTCTCGGACCATACACCGCCGACTTCGTGATGTCTCTCCAAGATCACAAACGGTATACCCACTTGCTTGAGGCGGTATGCCGCACCCACACCGGCCAGGCCAGCACCGATGATGGCCACGGTGAAATTCGTGTCCGGCGCAATTTGCGATCGGTGCCAGTCGGGTGCTCTTGTGTAATGCGCGAGCCCCAACTCATTGAGCAGCAAGCTGAAATGATCATCCGAGAAAGGCCCAAGCATGTACTCCATGATTTGGCGCACCTGAGCTTTATCCAAATTCGGTTGGGCATCATAAACACCTTGGCCGATGTCCTTGATCACCTTCAAAGCCATCTCACGCACGCGTTCCTGCGCACTGGCCGACAGGCCTCCTTGAGGCTGCAAGCCGGCAGCAGTCTCCACATAGTTCGGGCGAAACTCTTCTTTGAGCAAAGACAAGTCATGCGTGAGGTGCGCCAAGGTCCCCAAAAGACTGGGAATATGAGCGTCCTTTAAGACGGCCCTGAGCGTTGTATCGTCAAGCGACTCTATGTTCATCTCAGATTTAATCGGTGTATCGTTCAAGTGCATGAATCAAAGTATCGCACCTCACATGAGCACTCAATTGACGGGGAAACCCTGATCTTGACCCATAGACATGGCCTGCCGTTGAAGTCGCCACAAATTCAAAAAAAGAAAAGCTTTGACGCGTGAATCAATCACTACATTTTGATGCCTGCAATTTTGATGACTCTGTCCCACCTATCGGTCTCTTGTTTAGTGAACTGCGACAATTCTGCGGAACTGCTCCCTACAGCATCAAGACTCAACTCCTCGAGTTTCTTCATGACATCTGGCTGCTTGGATATGTCCACCATAGCGGCCGAGAGCTTGGTGACGATCGCACTTGGCGTTTTGGGTGGAGCAGCCATGGCGAACCAAGTGCTCGAAGAAAACCCAGGAAGAACCTCTGCCATGGCAGGTATTTCTGGAAATAATTGATTGCGTTTATCGCTGCAGACCGCCAAAATTCGAACATTTCCAGCTCTGATGTAGCGCAAAACAGAACTCAATTCAACAAACATGATATCGACCCTTCCGGACAAGAGCTCCATGATGGCTGGAGCGCTGCCTTTGAATGGGACATGAGCAGCGTTGAGGCCCGCGGCTGTTTTGAAATACTCAGCTGTGAGATGGGAAGTACTTCCCGCACCTTGAGAAGCGTAGTTAATTTCATCGGGGTGACTTTTGGCATAAGTGATGAATTGCGACAAATTGGCAACACCTAAGCTAGGACGCATCACCAGTACATTAGAGCTGGCGGCAAAAAGTGAAACTGGCGTGAAGGTTTCGGGCTCATAGCCAATACTGCCATAAAGGCTCTTGTTGGTTGTTAGAGTGCCGGGCGATGTAAACATCAAGGTGTATCCATCTGGGGCTGAGCGCCACACCGCTTCCGCACCGATATTGCCATTGGCACCTGCTCGATTTTCCACAACAACGGGCTGCCCCCATTTGGCCGCCAATTTAACGGATACGAGGCGAGCGAGCGCGTCAGTCGTCCCACCCGATGGATAGGGAACAATCATTTTGATGGGCTTGACAGGATAATCTTGCGCCCAAGCAGCGCCCAACATCAAACAAGCGGTCACAAAGAAAAAACGCAGTGCATATTTTTTGATCATTTGAATGTCTCCTGGCTAGATTGCTGTCAACCCAATTATTTATTTCCCGTCCACTTAGGAGGATTGCTGGCTTTAATTCTCCTGCCCTCCTTCACCAATTCTTTAACGGCCCCTGTAATGGGCAACGACAGGCCAGCTTGATCAGTCATCTTGGACACGATTTGCATGTCTTTGAGCGCCCAGGTAAAGGAGGTCTGATCCCAGTCTTCAAGTGCTTGCGACTTTGCTGAACTCATCATCAACGCATCTCGCAATACAACCAAGTCAATCCCTGTTGACTCAGCAATTCGACCCGCTTCGATCAGTCCAATTGAATTGACCCACAGCAACAAATTGTTGATGGCTTTCCCAACTTGACCATGACCGACTTCCCCCAAGTGGGAGATATCTGAGCAAAAAGTCGAGTAAACGGTTCTTCCACGTTCGACCACTTTGGCATCACCACCAAATAGAGCCAATAATTTACCCTCATCCGCAAACCAACGACCGCGGCAAATGGGGGCATCCAAAACAAAAACACCCTTGAGATTGGCTTTGACGCTCAATGCTTTCACCGTATCTGGTGCGACGGTAGAGGAGACAGCGATGATGGATCCAGGCTTGAGGGCGTCTAACAATCCATGGACACCGAGAACAACTTCATTGACTTCGTCATCATAGCCAACCCCCAAGATCACAAAATCACAATGTTCGCCCAGTGAATGGGGCGTGCTCTCATGGCTTGCGCCAAAAGCGACTGCAGAAGCCACATTGTCTGCATTGATATCCACAACCGATACACCATACCCCGCCTTGACCAAATGTTTCACCATGGCCAAGCCCATGCGGCCTGCACCAATGACACCAATACGCTCTTTACTATTATCCATGTCCATCTCCTGTTTGAATTAATTTCTAAGATAGTCGCTCGATGCAGCTTGTTCACTGACGTAACCTTCCGCTATATCTTGAGCCAAGGCTACTGGGTCTCTCTCACGCGGGTCTCCAAATCCTCCACCGCCTGCACTTTGCAGCATAAAGCGCTCCCCCGCTTTCATCTGAAAACGACCCGAATTTCTGATCTCTTCTTCTTTGGAAGATCCAACATTCATGACGAATCGGCTTCGGCTGCCGTTTTTGGCACCTTTGATGCCATTTGGCGGAAATCTGGTGCGATCAAAACGACGAGTCACCATCGCATCTTCCAGCAACTCATACTCACGTTGATAACTGAGACCGCCTCGCCACTCACCCGCTCCACCGGTGTCCGCCATCAACTCAAAACGCGTGATGCGACAAGGATATTCAGTCTCCAAGATTTCTATTGGTGTGATGTGCAAGTTGCTAAGATGAGTCGCTGTTCCAGAAGCGCCATCGTGCCCCATTCCACCGCCATAGGCCGAACCCATGATTTCATATTGAAGGTTAGATTGACCTGGCCGACCCTTGGCCCAGGCGATACCCAGCGCACTCGATGAGCCTGCATTGGCCGTTGCACGTTGTGGATTGAAATGAGCCAATGCTTCCAATATCACGTCAACGAGTTTTAAATTGGTCATTTGATAGTTTGAAACCGAAGCAGGTGCTTGAGAATTCGTCACAGTACGGGGCGCGTATTTGAACTCTAAAACATCAAGCATACCGTCATTGAATTGGAGCGTGGGCCCCAAACTACCCAAAAGAGAGTAAAAGACACAGGCCTCAACCATCGGGGGTCGAAGATTGATGGGGCCTTTGGTTTGTGGCCCACTTTGTGAAAAATCAAAAATAGCCTTTCCGTTTTCAATGCTTATCGTGACGGCGAGCTTGACTGGTGTTTCAATATCAAAACCATCTGAGTCAAAAAATCCTTCCGCATAAAAGCTGCCCTGTGGCAACTGCTCAATTTCTTTACGCAACTGAGAGGCTGCACCCGAGAGAATTGCCGCAAATGCATCCTTTAGCGTCTCAGCGCCAAAACGATCACACAATTGCATCATTCGACTCACTCCCATTCGAGTGATGGCGATTTGAGCTCGCATATCGCCTCGAACCAATTCGGGTTGACGACTGTTGGCCAGAATCAATCGTTCAATATCGGGAAGTTCTTGTCCCGAGTTCCAAATTTTTAAAGGGGGAAGCAGTAAGCCTTCTTGAAACATTTCCGTCGCATTTGCTGATGTCGAGCCAGGCACGGTCCCCCCAATATCTGCTTTGTGAGCAATACTGCCAGCAAAAGCAATAATTTCCCCCGCATGAAATACAGGTGAAACAAACGCCATATCTGAGACATGTGGCAAGCCACCCTCGTAGGGATGATTCGAAACAAACACATCTCCCTCCTTGATACCCGCATCACCAGCGCTCAAGGGATACAGCTCAAGAATTCGTCCAACCAAATGGCGGTAAACTGGTGCATGAAAGAACATGGGTGGCGCCACGATCAATCGACCATTTCTGTCGAGAATCACGCAACTGAAGTCTCTCGATTCGCGAATGATTGAAGAGTATCCTGAACGGTAGAAATGGTAATGCATCTCCTCGACCAGACTTGCAATCTTATTGCGTAAAACTTGTATGGTGATTGCATCCATATCAAACATGCTCCAAGATCAAATTGAGGTGTGCATCAACCGTGGCACTCCAACCGCTTGGAATCACTGTCGTTGCATCAAATTGTTCAACAATGGCTGGCCCTTCAAATGAGTCACCCACCCACAAACCGTCCCGCTCGTAAACGACAGCTCGCTCAGCTTCATCGCCCCTGGGGTAGATCAGACGTTCGCCCTTTATAGCTTTACCCTGTTCGTTTTTTAATTTTGCGACTTGCGTTTTCAATTGATACTTCGGCACTTGAACACTCACCCGAAGACGATAGCTCACCACTTCAACTGAACGGTTCGAAGCTGAATGTCCGTGAATTTTTTCATGAAGCTCGTCAAAACGACTGCGAACTGCGCTCAATGACTGGGTGGATAACTGGCCAACGAACAATCCGTCCAAAGGCGTGCGCAATTCGTAACCTTGTCCGGTGTAGCGCAAATCAATTTCACGAGAAAAGTAAGCATTCTCTGGGTTCAATCCTTCCGTGACCAGGTCATCGATGGCTTTGTCTTGCAGCTCTGCATAAATTTTTTCAGCCATGTCTGCCGAAATCATCTCGAGCGGCTTCAAATCAGATCGCATGTGATCATGGACAACGTCGGTGCATAACAGTCCCAAAGCAGAAAAGGCGCCAGGTCGGGCTGGCACCAATATTCGCTTCATCCCAAGCTCCTCCGCCACTGCCACTGCATGCACAGCGCCTGCGCCACCAAACGGCAACAGGGTGAAATGGGTCAGATCTACACCTCTGCGCGCGGCAAATACACGCACTTCATCGGCCATTTTCATGTCAACGATGCGGCGCACGCCAGCCGCTGCATGATGAACGCCCAAACCAAGCGGTTGAGCAACGTCCTTCTCGATGGCTTGCCTTGCGGCTTGAAGGCTCAAAGTCTGCGAACCCCCCAGGAAATAATCAGGATTGATG
>CAISQQ010000252.1 GCA_903887655.1 uncultured Burkholderiales bacterium | reverse complement strand
TGAGCTTGGCATCCAAGCGTGACACCAAGGTGTAGCTGTACCCCACCGCCAAGCCCAAAGGCTCGAAGTCTTTCACCGGGTCGTAGGACAAATTTTTATACAGGCCCGCGTTCAACACCATGTTCGAGACCGAGCCGAGCAGCAAGGTGTAGCCATCGGCCGGGGCCTTGGCCACATAGTCGGTGCCCACCAAGGTGCCCGAGCCCGTGCGGTTTTCCACAATCACGCCCGCCGCCACGCCTTGGGCCATTTTGTCGGCCAAAACACGCGCCACAAAATCAAACCCGCCCCCGGCCGGCTGGGGCACCACCACTTTGATGCTGCGAGCGGGATAGGGGTCGGCGCTTTGCGACCAAGCCGTGAGTGCTTGGCTGTTCAGACCCAGCGCTGCCGCAGCCAGCCCCAAGCGTTTCAAAGTTTCTCGTCTGATCTTCATGGACTACTCCTCCCAAGAACCTGCCATCCAAACGCACACACTGTCCCACAAGAGCGGCACTTGACCATCCCGTGCGAACAAACCCACCTGCTGCTACTGGCTCAACGCACCAAGGCGCCACCGCTCAACCACTGCGCACCGTGGGCGTACAAGGCTTGTACTTTCTCGCCTTTGAGCATGGGCATGTCCATCTTGACGTTGTAGCCAATGCGCGTTTGGATGTAGGCCAAGTGGCGATAGCCTTCGGGGAAGGCTTGCAAGGCGGCTTGATCGAGCACCAACTGGGCATGGGGGTCGACCGGGTCGATGCGGTCTTTTTCGTAGATGGGTTGGCGGTGCACCAAGCCCCAGTGGCCTTGGCGCTCTTCAAAAAAGTCGTAAAAGCGCCCCGTGCAGACCACGTCACACAAAACATCTTGCACCATTCCACGCTGAGAAATGGTCATTTTCGTTTGCGCAATGGCGCGCGTGCCTTGAACGTCAATCGAGGAGCCGCCCAAGAAATGCAAAATACTCACACCCTTGTTCCAGCCCTCAATGGTGACCTTGATGAACTCCTCAAAGGGGCCCTGAAACCAAGTGGCCATCATGACCCCGTCGTCGTGCCAGACGGTTTTGAAGCGCTCCCAGTCGCCGGCGTCGCGCCAAACGGCCCAGTTGTCAATGAGTTGACGGATGCGCAATTGGTGCACGAGTGTTGAGTCCATGGTGTAAGTGTCCTGAGAGTTGCAAGGTCGGGTGAGAGGTAGAAAGTGAGCTTGGGCGTGTGGTTGAGTGTGAGGCCATCAGAACGGCGCTCCAAGACATTGCCCACCCACCGATTGGTCGCCATCTTATCTCTTTTTACCGCCCAATCCTTTCCTGAGAAACACCCACTGAGGCGCCACAATCACCCTTTTGAAGGGTGAGAGAGCGGGATATGAAGGACAATAAGGGAAATTTGAGGATGATGCTGACATGACCGATTTCGATGTGTTGATAGTGGGCGGTGGACCCAGTGGTTTGATGCTCGCCAATGAGCTCGGACGCCAAGGCGTGCGCAGTTTGCTCTTGGATGCCAAAGCCTCGACGGCCTTCAACCCCCAGGCCAATGCCACCCAGGCGAGAACCATGGAGCACTACCGCAGGCTTGGGTTTGCGCACGAGATCCGCGCGCTCGGCCTGCCTGGCGACCACCCCACCGACATTGCTTATTTCACCCGCCTCACCGGCTACGAGCTCGCCCGCTTGTCTTTACCCACCGCGCACGAGGCGGTGGAGAAAATCAAAACCATGAAAGGCTCTTGGAGTGCGGCCGAGTTGCCCCACCGGGTATCGCAAAAGTTCGTCGAAACGGTTCTCAAACAACACGCCCAACGTTACCCGAACAACGACATTCGCTACGCCCACCGCTTGATCGATTTTGAAGAAAAGGGGGATGGGGTGGTGGCGCGTTTTTGCTCGCTTGAGCACCCGAGCGACATTCAAACGGTCAAGGTGAAGTACTTGGTGGCGGGCGACGGCCCCAAAAGCCCTGTTCGCCACGCATTGGGCTTGTCCTACACGGGCGAGACTGGCGTGAAGAGAAGCTACATGGGCGGTCAAATGTTTGCCGTTTACATGCGCTCCAAAACCTTGTACCAACACGTCCCCCACCCCAGGGCTTGGATGTACGTGACGGTCAACCCCAAGCGACGCGGTTTTTTAGCCGCCGTGGATGGGCTTGAGCAGTTCGCGTTTCACAGCGCCGTGGCCGAGCACGAAAACCCTGAACACTGGGGCGAGCCCGAGGCGCGCGAGTTGCTGCGGGAGTTCATGGGCTGCGAGGTCGATTTTGAGATTTTGTCGCTTCAGACTTGGACCGCAGGGCACTCCTTGGTGGCGGAGAAATTTCAACGCGGTCGAGTCTTCCTCATGGGTGACGCGGCCCATTTGTTCACCCCCACCGGGGGCTTGGGCTACAACACCGCCATTGAGGATGCGGTGAACTTGGGCTGGAAACTGGCGACGGTCATCAAGCAGCCCGCGTATGCGCCGCTGCTGAGGACTTATGAGCTCGAGCGCCGTCCCTTGGCGCTGCGCAACACCAGCTACGCGCGAGAATTTGCCGACTCGGTGGGCCTGTACCCGGTCACCGCGGCCATCGAGGCCGATAGTCCCGAGGGCCTAGCCGAGCGGGAATTGGCCAGCGCCCACTTCAATGCCCATGTGCGCAAAGAATTCAACATCCCGGGCGTCACCTTTGGGGGGAGATATGACGGCTCACCCATCATCGTGAGCGACGCGAGCACGCCGCCCATCGATGAGGCCAATATCTACACGCCCAGCGCCACCCCCGGGGGCAGGCCTCCCCACGCGTGGCTTCAAGACGGCAGCTCTCTTTACGACCATTTCGGCCCCAACTGGACGCTGCTCGTGCTCACACCCAACCCCCAGGCGCAAAAAGCCATCGAAGACGCGGCAAGCCAGGCGGGTTTGGACTTGCGCTGCTTGCTCCCGTCCCCTGACGATCTGCATGAGCTCCAAGAGCTCTACCAGGCCCACTGGGTCATTGTGCGTCCCGATCAGATCGTGGCTTTTCGCTGCCCACTTTCATCTCCTTGGCTGAGCACTGAGCCGTCTGTGCTGTGGCGCCATTTGCTCGGTCTCGAAGCGGCCCAGCCCCATTGAGCGCTCAGCGTAAAATACCAAGGATCACTGCTTTAACCCCCAGGCCATGAAGGCCGCTTGACGATCCCCATGGGGCCGATGCCCCTCTCGCCAAGCGGCTGGCCTGGTCTCACTGGGCTCGCCCTGATCCCTTGCTCCAACAGACCTCATCACCCCTTCAAGACACCATGAGCAACATGCACACCGAGAAAGTTTTAAGCGTCCACCACTGGACCGACCGATTGTTCAGCTTCACCACCACGCGCGACATGGCGCTCAGGTTTTCCAACGGGCACTTCACCATGATCGGCTTGATGGTGAACGGCAAACCCCTGCTGCGTGCCTACAGCATCGTGAGCGCCAACTATGAGGACCACTTGGAGTTTTTGAGCATCAAGGTCCCAGACGGCCCGCTCACCTCCAAGTTGCAACACATCCAAGTGGGCGACGAGATCGTGGTCGGCAGGAAGCCCACCGGCACCTTGCTCATTGACTATTTGTTGCCGGGCAAAAACCTTTACCTCATGGGCACAGGCACGGGCATGGCGCCTTTTTTGAGCATCATTCGAGACCCCGAGACCTACGACAAGTTTGAAAAAGTGATTTTGGTGCACGGTGTGCGTGAAGTGG
>CAISQQ010000251.1 GCA_903887655.1 uncultured Burkholderiales bacterium | reverse complement strand
TTAATCACCGTGGCGCCCAAATCTGCCAGGTAAGACGTACCAAAGGGGCCAGCGCCATACTGCTCGATGGCCAGTACCCTGATGCCAGACAGTGGCAGGTGAGGTGGGTGGAGGGTCGGCTCCATGATTTAGGGGCAAGCCATGAGCTGTTCAAGTTTCAAGCAGTCTTGCTGATGATCGAGGTCCATGATCAGATCAAATAGTGCTTGAATTCTCGATGGGGGTAAATGAAGACTGCAGTTTTCAAAGAACTTGACTTTGATGTCCTCATTGCTGATGGGTGCATCGGGGTTGCCACGATTGATCGCCACGCGGTGATTGAGCACTTTTCCATCATGGCACGTCACGATGACCTCACCGGTGTAGTGCTTTGGAAATGTACTCAAGGGATCAATTTCAAAATGGGTTTTGTCCATGAGGGACAGGACCTCGGGCTCAACCAAGGCTTCTCTTTGAAGCTCCTTCAAGCCCAATTTGCCGCGGATGAGGCCACTGGCGACACAGTAATGAACGCTGAATTTGGCGTCATAGTCACTCACAGGTCTTCTTTTTGAATCCTCGGGCTCGCCCACCGACTTCACCACGCCTTCTGGAATCAGCGCTTTGACAGATTTGATTTGTCGGTAGTCCAAGCCCGCGTTGTGCAAGGCGATCGCAGCATCGGTACAAGCATGCACAAAATGACAGGCGGGCATGGGTTTGATGGCAACATTGTTGGTTTCCCAAACTTGGCCCAACCCCAGCGTTGCCAAGCTGAAATCGCTCAGAGCCAACAGTTCTGCAGGCAGATGGGAGGAGTAGAGTCCAAATCGGCCTTCATAAGCCAAGGCGGGCGACGGGATGTCATCTTGCGCCCAATGCGCAGCGGTGATCCCACTGGAGGCGGCCCAGCCCGGGTGTATTCTCTTGGTCCAAGAGCCATCTTCAATGAACTGAAGACTTGACGAAGCCAAGGACAGCGCAAAACCTTGAGCCCCCATCAGTTGCTCAAGGGTCAAATTCAGCAGTTTGCCAGCCACCAAAGAACAAGCAAAGACGCCAATCAAACCGGTGGGGTGAAAGCCGACTTGATGAAATCCGCCTTTCACCACACTGGCAAGCCTGGCGCCAGTTTCAACCCCGGTGATGTAGGCGAGCAAAAGCTCAGCGCCAGAGCGTTGGTGGGAGGCTGCTACGGCGAGGGCAGTGGGTAAAGTGCTCACGGTCAAATGGGCCACCCCAGCCGCATGCGTGTCATCGTAGTCCAAGCCGTGCATCAGTGCCCCATTGAGCATGGCCGCGTCTCTTAAGGGTAGGCGCATGGACTGAGCGATGACTGCACGTTCTCCCGGTCCTGAAAGCCGAAAGAAAGACGCACTCAAGCGCTTGGCAAAGTCTTCCTCTTTGGCCGCGATACCACACCCCATGGCGTCGAGCATCAAATATTTGGCCCGCGTTTGGATGTCCAAAGGGACTTGGTCAAGGCTCAAGCCATGGGTAAAGGCGGCCAATTGGTTTGAAATAGAAGGATTCATGCGAGTTCTCAATCGACCTTGGCGCCAGAGATTTTGACGGCCGTTGCCCACTTGGCGGTTTCTGTTTTGGTGAACTCCGTGAGTTGCTCGGGGGTCATGATCAAGGGGTCGGTTCCCAGCGTGGTTTGAAAACGGGTTCTGATCTCAGGGGTGTTCAAAATGCGGTTGATTTCAGTGTTGAGCTTATTGATGATGGGTTTGGGAACCTTGGCTGGAGCGGCCATCGCCACCCAAGCGAATGCGGAAAATCCCGGATATCCGCTCTCCGAGATGGTTGGCACATCGGGCAGTGCGCCAGAGCGAGTCTCGCCAGACACCGCGATGGCTCGAAGTTTGCCTTCCTTGATGAAGTTGATGGTTCCCGCCACTGTTTCAAACATCATGTCGATTTGTCCACCCAAGAGATCGGTGAGCGCGGCTGGGCCCCCTTTGTAGGGCACGTGTTGGATATTGCTGCCAGAGGTGAGCTTGAACATCTCCGTGGCCAAATGGTTGGTGACACCACTGCCGCCAGAGCCGTAGTTCATTTTGCCGGGTTTGGCC
>CAISQQ010000250.1 GCA_903887655.1 uncultured Burkholderiales bacterium | reverse complement strand
GTGAGCGCTCAAACGGCCGCCTTGAACGCGCAAAAGGCCTTTCTCAACGCGCGCACCCAGCGCTGGCTGGCATGGAATGTGTTGCAGAAAAACTTCTTCATGTAGTTGTTTCTTCGCCCTTGAACGATGGATGTCCATCAAACCTCAAGCCCTCTCTTGCACTAGGGCGACGCCTTGAATCGGTCACTTTGGAACAAATGCGCCAGCCTTTGCTGGTGGATCCACTCGCCCACTCGAGCCCCTTGAAGACCCATGGCAAGCGCCTCCTGGGTGAGTGCTTTGGTGTCCAGGCTCGACAGGAGCGACCAAGCCGCTTGCAGGGTTTTGAGTTTCAAGTGACGCATTTCACACCGATGCTTGAAGCCGTGTTGTGGATCTTGGTCCTGTGCCGCTTCGAGCACCGTGCCCAGCACGAAGAACCATGAGACCAGCCGCTCAGGTCTTCTGAACGCATCCATGTGTTGCAAAAACTCCAAGCACTCTGGTGCGTGCAGTGTCTCGCCCTGCGTGAGTGCACCACCCAAGCGGCTCACCACGCCGGCCAGGTCCTGGCAGTCGCTCGGGGCCTTGAGGCGAGCTTGCAGGCCCGAGGGACCATGAGATGGGTGGTCTGATTGGACTGAGTGGGCAGGGTGTGGTGGGTGCGGTGGGTGCGGTGGGTTGGTGAGCGACTGTTCATGCTGCGCCCTATTCTCGAACCACGGGCATGAGAGGAGGGCCCAGCGCTCGCTCAATGTGCCGCCTTTGTTGGCCATCAAATCCAAGCTCTCCATCACCCAACGCCATGTGGGGGGGTGTTCACTCCAAGCGCTCCATTCTTTGAAGAGCACGGCAAAGGCGCCGCACTCTTGGAGCACTTCAAAAAATCTCGAAGGCCTCACACTCATCAACGCGCGCGCGCACTCTTGCCAGACCCGCTCGGCAACCAGGGCCGAGACCTCGCCCGCCTGCACCATGGCTCGGCACAAGTCAGCCGTCTCTGGGTGCACGCGGAAGGTGGGAAACCGCGCGGCAAAGCGCGCGAGCCGCAAGATGCGCACAGGGTCTTCGCGAAACGCCTCGCTCACGTGCCGAAACACTTCAGACGCCAAATCGGCTTGTCCTCCATAGGGGTCGATGAGCGCGCCTTCGGGGCTTTGGGCCATGGCGTTGATGGTGAGGTCTCGCCGCATCAAGTCTTCTTCCAAGCTCACCTCAGGAGAAGCCTGGAACTCAAAGCCGTGGTAGCCCAAGGCGACTTTGCGCTCGGTCCTGGCCAGGGCATATTCCTCGTGGGTCTGGCGGTGCAAGAAGACGGGAAAATCTTTGCCCACCGGGGTGAAGCCCGCGTCGAGCATCTCTTGGGGGGTGGCACCCACCACCACCCAGTCTTTGTCCGAGTCCGTGAGACCCAGCAGGGCGTCTCTGACAGCACCACCGACCAAGTAGATGTTCATGGGGATCTAATCGCGGCGTTGGGCCGGAGCAGGGGGAAAGACACTCAGCAAGGACTTCGGGGCCAGCACCCCGAGCGCTTCGAGTCCCGGGTAACGGGCGCTCGCCACATTGGGGGTCAGCATGGAGTCCAGGTTGTCGCGGCTCATGACGGGCTGGCCCGGCATCATCTCCATCAGGAACGCTTGCAGCCGCGCAATGCCCGAGGGCAAGGGCAAGATCGGGCGTGGGTGACCGATGTGTTCGCCAGCCAGTCGCACGAGCTCGGCGAAGGTTTTGACCTCGGGGCCGGCCAACTCATAGACCGGCTCGAGCTCGGGACTCGCCAGTGGGTTGAGCGCGCCGCCTGGGCGTGCGTTGAGCACATGGAGCATGGCGCTCACCACGTCCCCCACCCACACGGGCTGAAAGCGAGCCTGGGCACTGGCCAATGGAAAAAAGGGAAAAACTTGTTGCAGTTGGGCCAACAAGTTGATGAATTGGTCGTCTTTGGCAAAAATCACGCTCGGTCTGAGCACGGTGAGCGCGCAGGCGCAAGCGTACAAGATGCGCGTCATCTCGGCCTCGCCTTGGGCTTTGCTGTTCAAATAGTGGGAGCTCTCACGCCCTGTTCCTTGGATGCCCAGGGCGCTGACTTGGACCATCTGCTTGACGCCGGCCTTCACGGCGCATTGCGCGACCAAGCGAGGGAGCGCGACATGCACGCGCTCGAAGGCCTCGGGGCTGCCGTGCAAAATGGCCACCAAATTGATGACCGCATCCACCCCCTGCATCAAGTCTTGCAGGACTTCTGGGTGGGTGATGTCGGCTTGCACCACATCGACCAGGGGCAGGGTCTGGATGCGGCGAGCGGGCAGGCGGCGTGTCGGGGCCAAGACGCGCAGGTTGGCGCGGTTCAAGGCTTCGCACAGGTGGTGGCCAACAAAGCCGCTGGCCCCCAAAACCAATAGGTGTTTCATGTTCTCGTGCATCCGTGTGTGGTGTCGCCGCCCAGGGTGGTGCGCGTCCATGGATTGTCCCACCGAACCTTGGCGCGAGCCCGGCCGGGACGTAAAAAAACCCACCCCTTTTGAGGGTGGGTTCAGTTGAGACAAGCCGCTCAGCAGCTGATCGGTGTCTGGGCAGCTGGCCGCGGTGGGCCGCCAGCTGCGGGGGGGGTTTACATGCCCATGTCGCCCATGCCGCCCATGCCGCCCATTCCACCACCGCCCATGGCGGGTGCAGACTCGTCCTTGGGCGTCTCAGCCACCATGCACTCGGTGGTGAGCATCAAGGAGGCCACAGACGCTGCGTTTTGAAGCGCGGTGCGTGTGACTTTGGTGGGATCCAAAATACCCATTTCGATCATGTCGCCATAGGTGTCGTTGGCTGCGTTGAAGCCGTAGTTGCCTTTGCCGGCCATCACCGCG
>CAISQQ010000249.1 GCA_903887655.1 uncultured Burkholderiales bacterium | reverse complement strand
TGAACCACCTTGTTGCGCTTGGCGTTTTTTTGTGGCGCGCTCTCGGCATCATTGAGCAAATCTTGATAATACGCGCCTTGTACGGAACCGGTGTTCCATGCTTTTGTTTCGTCCCATGCCATTTCAATATCCTCCTTCGGGGTGATTCAAATTTGTTTCGTCGTTGCGAGCCTTAAAGCCTTCGCCGCCGGGCGCGGGTTCGGAGGGACGGGGTTCGACTTGTTGCTGAAAGAGCATGTTCATGAACATGAACATGGGCTTGGTTTTGATGACCAAAGCACGCGCAGGACGCTCATTGGAAGCGTTGAAATGCTGGTGCACGCAGTTGTTGTGCACAATCGCCACATCCCCTGCTTTCCAGTCATAGCGAATGCCGTCATGCACTTCATAGCCAATGCCATCCAAAATGTAGAACGCGGCTTCATTCACGTGGCCATGCTTTTGTGAGCGACCACCTGGGCCGTACTCTTCCAAGTGCAAGTGAAACAGTTGTGTGATGCCGTCCTTGGGCTCGACATAGTGGCGGCTAAAGGCCTGGGGACCATCGTTGAATTTGATGTCTTTGCCTTTTCTCACGCGTGGCATGGCGCGCAAACGGGTGAGCTCGTCCTTTAAGTTGTAGGGGCCCGCAATTGCGCGCACAAAGGTTCGATCTTTTTTACTGTGGTAATGGGATTCGTTGGGCACGAATTCCATCGTTTGTTTATCGTTGACCGTGTTCATGGCAAATGTCCTTGTCTGTGATGAAATAAAAATAAGAAAACCAAAACTGATTTAGCGCTTGAAAACAACGCAATTGCTCGGATCGAAGTGAATGTAGATCGGATGATCCACTGGAGTCTTTTGATGAGGATGAACGCGCGCGAGCATGAGTTTGCCACCGATCTTGACTTGGAAATCCAAGACTTCGCCCAGGAAGATTTTCAAATGCACCACCCCCAAATAGTGGTTGGCGTGGCTGAGATGGGGAGCCTCATCACTCAAGTGCACGTTCTCGGGGCGAACGCACACTTGAACTTTCTCACCGACCAAAAATCCTTCGGGGTTGGGGGTTTCAATCACACCAATCTCCGACTCCAGCACCATGCTGTGCGCGCCAGCATTGGTCTCGCGCACGGTGGCGTCGATGAAATTGATCGCGCCAACAAAGTCAGCGACAAAGGTGCTGTTGGGGGTTTCATAAATCTGACGCGGTGTGCCGCGCTGCACGATGCGCCCGCTCGACATCACCGCAATCTCGTGCGACAACGCCAAGGCCTCGGACTGGTCGTGGGTCACGTAGATGGTGGTGATATCGAGTTCGCGCTGGATTTTCTTGACCTCAAAGCGCATTTTTTCACGCAACTTGGCATCCAAATTGGAAAGCGGCTCATCCAAAAGCAAAAGCTGGGGCTCCATCACCAAGGCACGAGCGAGTGCGAGTCGCTGCTGCTGACCGCCCGACAGTCGGGTCGCATCCCGGTCATGGAACTGGGCCAATTCCACGGATTCGAGCACCCGCATCACGCGAGACTTGATCTCCGCGGGGCTGTATTTCTTGGTCCCCACTTCCATGGGAAAGCTTGCATTTTTAAAAACCGTCATGTGCGGCCATATGGCGTAAGACTGAAACACCATGCCAAAGCCGCGTTGATTGGGCGGCGTGAAGATGCCCTTTTGAGCACTGTAAACGGCTTGGCCATTCACCTCAATCAAACCGTGGGTGGGTTTTTCCAGTCCCGCAATGGAGCGCAAAGTGGTGGTTTTACCGCACCCACTGGGCCCCAAGAGGGTGAACAATTTGCCCTTCGGGACTTCAAAGGAGACGTCCTTGGCCGCTTGCACAACCACTCCTTTGTCGCTGACGTATTCGGTGAACAAACCTGAGACATTTAACACAACAAAAATTCCTTTAGTTCAACGGCACCCGATTCTGCTCCAAGCAGGGGCGCAAACACTCGCTCAGCCAGGTGGGCTTTACGCATCCTTGACCCCAAAACGTTTACCAACGGCCTGGGCCACCAAAACGAGCATCAACAGCAACAAAATGAACAACACGCTCAAGGCCGAGAGCTCCACATATTGCCCATTTTCCCAAAGCTCCCAAATGACAATGGAGATCACCTCATTGCCAGGGCTGTAG
>CAISQQ010000248.1 GCA_903887655.1 uncultured Burkholderiales bacterium | reverse complement strand
GCTCCAAGACAACGCACACCAAGACATTGAAATCGTTTGCGACCTGAAAATCGATTCAAACCCGTTGAGCAAGGTCTCTGATCAACCCCAACGCCAAGACGTGCCCGTCACACGCCTGGCCCAAAGCCTGGTGAGCGCCTTTTCCCACGTTCCCATGCAAGAAGCTTCTTTGGTGTTTGAGGCCCGAGTGCACTTGAAACTCTTGGGCTCAGACGCGCACCAGCTCGAAGTTTTTGCTCAACTCGCCAGAAAAACTTGGAGCCTGATGCTCAAAACCCATTTCAAACAAGGCACAAAAGCACAACAACTGTTGGTGCTGAAAGAGTTTCGTCAAACGGACGCAAAAGATTTCAAAGAAATCTCTTCAGAATCCTTGGCCACATTGAACCAAACACCTTGGGAGACCCTAAGCCACTTGGAGAGCGCAACATGGGACGCGATGGACGCCATTACCACTTTGGATGGCTATGGTGTTGACGAAGACTCACAAGACTTCTTTGAAGAGTGAGGATGGATCGCATTGTCTTGAAATCCAAACACTTTTGAACACTTGAATTTGCGCGTTTACCCTAGCAACTTCTTTCTCAACGCTCACCCAAACTCGTGCTTCAAAAGCGCTTGCGACACCCTCTTCAAGACCACTCCCCAATCCCAATCGGCCTCTTGCCTCATGAGTGTGCCGCTTGGATACCAAGGTGAGTCACTTCTGTTTGTGAGCCACCTCCAATCTGGAGAATTTGCCAAAAGAATCCAGGTCTGACACCCCAGAGCTCCAGCCAAATGAGCCACACTGGTATCAACACAGATCACCACATCCACCAAGCAACACAAAGCAGCCGTGTCCTCAAAGTCATTGATGTGCTCGTCAAAACGCCTCAACCAAGGTGTCTTGAGCAATAAAGCCTCGTCATTGGGTCGAACGTCTTTTTGCAAACTCACGAACTCAAAGGGCAAGTTTGACAGCGCCTCAATCATGATCTCCATGGGGATGCTGCGATCGCGATCTTTGTTGTGCGTTGGGTTTCCACTCCATACGACGCCCACTCGAGGTCGCTCTCGAGGTCCGAGTCGCTTTTCCCAAGCGGCCAATTTTTCCTTAGAATCTTTAAAATATGCCGGCGCACGAGGAATGGTGTCCAAGGTGGTTTTGAATGCCAAGGGCAGAGACATCAGCGGACAAAAGAAGTCAAATTCAGGCACCGGGTCGCCTGGTTTTAAGAGTTGAAGCTCTTCGACCAAGGGCCGAATCAACCCATGAAGGGTTGGCGTGGTTTCGAAGACGATCTTCACACCCAAATTTGCGAGCATGGGCAAATAGCGACAAAACTGGATCGTGTCCCCCAAACCTTGCTCGCTGAAAACAAAAATCACTTTTCCATCTAAGGGCTCCTCACCACTCCACATCGGTTTGGAAAACGAACGCTTTGGGGTTCTGTGGTTTTTGCTGAACCATCTCGACTCGTGCGCAATCCACCCTTCATGTAGCCGTCCAGCCAACAACAAAACGAGCGCTTTGGCAAACGTGGCTTCGGTGTTTGATGGGTCCACCACGAGGGCTTGATCAAAGCTTTGGAGCGCCAGGTCCAGATGCAATGCATCTTGGTGAACCAGACCTCTGTGCGTCAAGGCATTGGCGTAACTTGGCTCAATGGACAAGGCCACTTCAAAGTCTTTGACTGCAGCCTCAAACCCTTTGTTCATTTGCCGAGCAATGGCTCGGTTGTGAAAGGCCTCTGCATAATCAGGAGCCAATCGGACTGCAGTTGAGAAATACTCAATGGCTTGATCGAATTGTCCCAACTCTTGAAGGGCAATGCCCAAATTGTTGTGGGTTTGTGGAAAATCTTGACGAACACCAAGCGCCCTCTTGAGGAGATCTGCAGCTTGCTCGTGCTTTTTGAGTTGCAGCGCGATGGTGCCCAAGAGCTGCAATGCATCGAAATGATCTGGCGTTGAATCGAGAATGGCCTGGTAGATATGAGCCGCCTGACTCAAGCGTCCCTCTTGGTGCTCACGAAGTCCTTCAAGCAACAAGTCCTGTGAGGACTGAACCGACTTCAAACTTGGATCGCCCAGGTGTTCGGAACGCTTGGGCATGGGTAAGAACCTCGATTAAGGAATCAATGTCCCAAATTGCGCTTGGCTTTGGACAAATCAACACCCAATTGCTTGAGCTTGCGATAAAGGTGCGTGCGCTCGAGGCCCGTTTTCTCGGCCACACGGGTCATGGACCCCCCCTCTTGGACCAAGTGAAACTCAAAATACGCCT
>CAISQQ010000247.1 GCA_903887655.1 uncultured Burkholderiales bacterium | reverse complement strand
CCGCGAATGACCGGCAGCATCTCGGCAATCTCTTGCGGGTTCAAGCCCGCCAACACCTCATCGAGCAACAACAATGAGGGGCGCGTGGACAACCCACGGGCCAACTCCAAGCGCTTTCGTGCAGCCACCGTGAGCTCACCCGCGGGTTGATCCAAAAGACCCGCCAAGCCCACTTGCGCTGCCACATCACTGGCGTAGGCGAGCGCGTCGGCGCGCGACTTCAGGTGCAAATGCGCACCCACCGCAATGTTCTCTCTCACCGTCTGGCTGGCAAAGGGCTGCACAATTTGAAAGGTTCGGGTGAGCCCGAGCTTGGCACACTCGTGGGCGGGCAGTCCCGTGATGTCCCGGCCCTTGAAGAACACCTGGCCCTGGTCGGGCTTTAAAAACCCCGACATCAATGAAAACACCGTGGTCTTGCCCGCCCCATTGGGGCCAATGAGCGCACTGAGTGAGTTGTCAGGCACTTGCAAACTCAAGTTCTGCACTGCCTTTAAACCACCAAACGAGCGGTGAACGCCTCTGAGTTCAAGCAGCATCGTTGTGTCCTTGGCCTTGGGGCGTCATCTCGCCAGAAACCGCAACAGGCTGTGAACCACGGGGCACCAAGCCCACCGGCGCCAACTCGGTGTGGGGGGCAGACAGCAGACTGCGTTGTCTCTTTTTCTGGCCTGACCAGCGGTCTTTCAATCCCACCAGTCCGCGCGGCAAAAACACCATGATGAGGATGAGCAAGGCGCCATAGACCATCAAATTGATGCCTGGCAACTCGCCAAACAAATTGCGGGTGAGCTCAGCGAGCAGCTCCAAGGCCATGGCACCCACCACCGGCCCCCAAAGCGTGCCCATGCCGCCCACAATGGCGCCCACCAGCGCAGCCACGGAGGTGTGGGAGCCATAGACCAAATTGGGGTCGATGTATTGAAACACTTGCACATAAAACGCACCACCCGCGCCCATCAAGGCAGCCGACAACACCGTGGCCCAGCACTTGATGGCAAATGGGTTCACGCCCAACGCTCTGGCGGCATCTTCGTTGTCTCGCACCGCTTGGGCATAGGCGCCAAAGCGCGATTGGCGCAAGAAAGCAGTGACCAGCAACGCCAGCACCACCCAGGCCAAAATCAGCCAGACATAGCCCGCGCGAGAAGAAAATTGCATATTGCCCAGCGACTCTGACAAGGGCAGCATCAAGCCCACCCCACCACCGGTGAAGCCCGCACTCAAGGCCAAGATGCGAAACACCTCGGCAAAGGCCAAGGTCACCAAGGCGAAATAAGACCCCTTGAGCCCATAGCGAAACGACACCGCTGCCAAGCCCGCACCCAGTGACGCTGAGATCAGCACCGCGCCCACCAAGGCGACCCAAGGGTTCAGGCCCCCGTTGAGTTGCAACAGCACTTGGGCATAGGCCCCAGTGCCAAAAAAGACCGCGTGACCAAAAGAGAACTGGCCTGCATACCCGCCCAAGACGTTCCAAGCTTGCGACAGCAAGGTGGCAAAGATGGCCATCATGAGCCAGTTCAAAAAGACACCCGAGTGCGACACCACCGGCAGCAAACCCACCACCAGTGCAAAAACCGCAATCCAGCGCAGATCTTTCACGTCT
>CAISQQ010000246.1 GCA_903887655.1 uncultured Burkholderiales bacterium | reverse complement strand
TCATGCCCTCGTGCTGGGGCATGCTTTGTCGAAACATGAGACCGATCTCGCGCTGCTCTGGGGTTTGTGCGACTTGGGCATCAATTTGGTAGAACCCGGCAGCGATGTTCACCCGGGCCCAATTGAGCTGCGGCTGGCCTTGGGCCCAGGCCGGGCTCAGTCCCCAGCCGATCAGGCAAACCATGAGCCCCACAACGCCTGCCAAGCGGCGCCCTGAGCGAGCCATCGCGCTGGTGATTGCGCTCAACGGTGCACGGGACCTTGGCCTGGCTGTTGCGCCAACGCTTGAGCGGGCTTTAGGTCGTTGGTTGACCCCAGTCTTGACGCTGGGGTGGGTGGGCAAGAGCGGCAGCCTGAGCGCGGTGGGTGAGGTGGATGAGGTGGATGAGGGGATGACCCAGCAGCGTGGCAGCAAGGTTTTGGGGGTGCAAATCGAGTCCATGGGCAGAAAATTGAGAGTCAAAGTTGAAAAGCACAAGTCTTCGGGCAAGTGTTGGAGTGCTTGGGGCAGATGGCTGCCACACTCCAAGGTGGGCCACAGGCTTGGGACGACGTCCATCTGTTTGGGGTCTTGGGGGGTGATCTAGGTGTAAGTGTGGAGTGGTGCAGACCCCAATTTGGGATCATACTGGCATTTGAGCCGTTTAATTTTTGGGGCCCCAGCGTGGCCAATAGGGAGAGCGAGAGATGACAGCCTACCAACACATCGTGGTCCCCGCTGCGGGCGAGGCCATCAAAATCAATGCCAACCACAGCTTGAGTGTGCCGCACGACCCCATCATTCCCTACATTGAAGGTGACGGCACGGGTGTGGATATCACGCCAGTGATGCTGCGTGTGGTCGATGCGGCCGTGCAAAAGGCCTATGTGGGGCGTAAAAAAATTCACTGGATGGAGGTCTATGCCGGGGACAAAGCCGTTGCGCTTTATGGCCCAGGAGAGAGCCTGCCCAAAGAGACCTTGCAGGCTTTGCGCGAGCACGTGGTGTTTGTCAAAGGCCCCTTGGCCACCCCGGTGGGCGGTGGGCTGCGTTCGCTCAACATGGCGCTGCGCCAAGCGTTGGATTTGTATGTCTCTTTGCGACCGGTTCAGTACTTCCCCGGCGTGCCCTCGCCCCTCAAGGAGCCGGACAAGACCAATATAGTGATTTTTCGCGAGAACTCGGAAGACATTTATGCGGGCATTGAGTTTTCTGCCGGCTCGCGTGAGGCCGGGCAGCTCATTGATTTTTTGACCCAAACGCTCAATGTGACCCAGATTCGCTTTCCCCAGATGTGTGGCATTGGCATCAAGCCCGTCTCGCAAGAGGGCAGCGAGCGCTTGGTGAGAAAGGCCATCGAGTACGCCATTGCCAACGACCGAGCGAGTGTCACCTTTGTGCACAAGGGCAACATCATGAAATTCACCGAGGGCGCCTTTCGGGACTGGGGCTACGCCCTGGCCCAAAAAGAGTTCGGCGCCAAGCCCATTGACAATGGCCCGTGGTGCAGTCTTCGCAACCCCAAAACCGGGCGGGAGATCATCATCAAAGACGTGATTGCCGACTCCTTTTTGCAGCAAATCTTGCTGCGCCCCAAGGAGTACAGCGTCATTGCCACTTTGAATTTGAATGGCGACTACATCACCGACGCGCTCGCCGCGCAAGTCGGCGGCAGCGGCATTGCCCCTTCGGCCAATTTGTCCGATACGGTGGCCTGCTTTGAGGCCACACACGGCTCGGCCCCGAAATACGCGGGCAAGGACTATGTCAACCCCAGTTCCTCGATTTTGTGCGCGGAGATGATGCTGCGCCACATTGGTTGGGTGGAGGCGGCCGACTTGATCATCCACGCCATGGCCAAAGCGATCCTCACCAAGCACGTCACCTATGACTTTGCTCGTCTGATGCCCGGGGCAACCCAGGTGAGTTGCTCAGCCTTTGGCCAAGGCATCATCAACCACTTGTGATGGGCAAAGGCGCGCGTGATGCTGGGCACGCTTGGGCCTTAAGTTCCCACCCCCCCCCTTGAACTGAGCGCAAACGCCCCGACATAAAAAGCCAAGCAGGGGTTTCTCTGCCCTTGTTCTTCGCGCTCTGGCGCCTTGGGCGCACGCGGTGAGCGAGACGCTTGGTCTTTGCTTTTGGCACAGGCACAGGCATAGGTACCGGCACCGGCACCGGGGCATTCGTGCCATCCACTGTTGCCCAAGCGTCACGGCGCGCAGAGCTGGGAATTTTTTTTGAGTGCAGATGGCCCGCGCTGTCTGCGGGCTTCTTTTGAATCGATAGAATGTCAGTCATGGCCAGTCAAACTCCCCAACCCCCCATACAGTTGCCCGATCGCGATGACGGCAACTCGGTGGTCCTCGAGCGCAGAACGCAAAGGACCCAGCCGCCTCAGATGCACCAAGTGGTGATGCTCAACGATGACTTCACCCCCATGGAGTTCGTGGTGATGGTGCTGCAGGAATTTTTTAGCAAGGATCGTGAACAAGCGACCCAAATCATGTTAAAAATTCACTTGGACGGCAAAGGCGTTTGTGGCGTCTACAGCAAGGACGTGGCCGCGACCAAGGTGGACCAAGTCGCTGAAGCGGCAAAAAAGCACGGCCACCCCTTGCAGTGTTTGAGTGAGCCCATTGATTGAGCGTTCTGTAGGGGGGTCCTGGGTCAGCCGGGCCTGGACGTTCAGGCGGCCGAAGACAAGAGATTGAAACCGTGGGTGTGCTGGGTGGGCCGGCGGTGAAGGTGGACAGATGTGTGGGGCTTGAATAAAAAAGTATTCCTAAGACCCGCATCTTTGCTTTTCTGTCCAGAAGTGGTTTAATTTGTTGCAAGCGTAAAGGATGAAGAGATGATTGCCCAAGAACTTGAAGTGAGCTTGCACATGGCCTTTGTGGAGGCTCGTCAGCAACGCCATGAATTCATCACGGTCGAGCACTTGTTGCTCGCGCTGCTGGACAACCCGTCAGCTGCCGAGGTGCTTCGCGCTTGTTCAGCCAATTTGGATGATTTGAGAAAGTCGCTGAGCAACTTCATCAAAGACAACACCCCACAAGTGGCCGGCACCGAAGAGGTCGACACCCAGCCGACCTTGGGCTTTCAGCGCGTGATCCAGCGCGCCATCATGCACGTGCAGTCCACGGGCAACGGCAAAAAAGAAGTGACCGGTGCCAATGTGTTGGTGGCCATTTTTGGTGAAAAAGACTCTCACGCTGTGTATTATTTGCACCAGCAAGGGGTGACGCGCCTGGATGTGGTCAATTTCATCGCCCACGGCATCAAAAAGACCGACCCGCCTGAGCCGGCCAAGCCCCAAGAGAACTCCACCCAGGACGTGGAGGAGGGTGGCGAAAAAAATGAAAAAGCCTCGGTGCTCGAGCAGTTCACCCAAAACCTCAACCAACTGGCCAAAGACGGCAAGATCGACCCCTTGATCGGGCGCGAATACGAAGTCGAGCGGGTGATCCAAATTTTATGCCGCCGGCGTAAAAATAACCCCCTCTTGGTGGGCGAGGCCGGTGTTGGCAAAACCGCCATCGCAGAAGGCTTGGCTTGGCGCATCACGCAAAAAGACGTGCCCGAGATCTTGGCCGAGTCCCAGGTGTTCTCACTCGACATGGGCGCCTTGCTCGCGGGCACCAAGTACCGGGGTGACTTTGAGCAGCGCCTCAAAGGCGTCTTGAAGTCCTTGAAAGACCGCCCCAACGCGATTCTCTTCATCGATGAAATCCACACCTTGATTGGTGCGGGTGCTGCCTCAGGGGGCACCTTGGATGCGTCCAATTTGCTCAAACCCGCGCTCAGCTCGGGCCAACTCAAATGCATTGGCGCCACCACCTTCAGCGAGTACCGCGGTATTTTTGAAAAGGACGCGGCGCTCTCCAGGCGGTTCCAAAAGGTCGATGTGGTCGAGCCCACCGTTGAGCAAACCGTCGACATCCTCAAAGGGCTCAAGTCCCGTTTTGAGGAGCACCACAATGTGAAGTACGCCGTGGCCGCCTTGCAAGCCGCGGCAGAACTCTCGGCCAAATACATCAACGACCGCCATTTGCCCGACAAGGCCATTGACGTGATCGACGAGGCGGGCGCTGCCCAGCGGATTTTGCCGGTGTCTAAACGCAAAAAAACCATCAGCAAAACCGAGATCGAAGACATCGTGGCCAAGATTGCACGCATCCCGCCGGCCAACGTCTCCAATGACGACCGCGGCAAGCTCCAAACGCTCGAGCGCGACTTGAAAAGTGTCGTCTTCGGCCAAGACAAAGCGCTGGAGGTGTTGGCCGCTTCGGTCAAGATGGCCCGCTCGGGTCTGGGTAAAGCCGACAAGCCCATTGGCGCCTTTTTGTTCAGCGGCCCCACTGGCGTGGGCAAGACCGAAGCTGCCAAGCAACTCGCCTACATCATGGGCATTGAGCTCATTCGCTTTGACATGTCGGAGTACATGGAGCGCCATGCGGTCTCTCGCATGATCGGTGCGCCCCCGGGCTAGGTGGGCTTTGACCAGGGTGGGCTCTTGACCGAGGCCATCACCAAAAAGCCCCACAGCGTCTTGTTGCTCGACGAGATTGAGAAAGCGCACCCTGATATCTTCAATGTGCTCCTTCAAGTCATGGACCACGGCACGCTCACCGACAACAACGGGCGCAAGGCCGATTTCCGCAATGTGATCATCATCATGACCACCAACGCCGGTGCCGAGGCGATGAACAAGTCGGTGATGGGATTCACCAACATCCGCGAGTCTGGCGACGAGATGGTGGATATCAAACGCATGTTCACCCCCGAGTTCAGAAACCGCCTGGATGCCATCGTGAGCTTTAAGGCGCTGGATGAGCAAATCATCATGCGCGTGGTGGACAAGTTTCTCTTGCAATTGGAGACCCAATTGGCCGAGAAAAAGGTCGAGGTCACCTTCACCGACGAGATCCGAAAGCATTTGGCCAAGAAAGGTTTTGACCCCTTGATGGGCGCCAGACCCATGCAGCGCTTGATCCAAGACACCATCCGTCGCGCCTTGGCCGATGAGCTCCTCTTTGGCCGCTTGATCGATGGCGGGCGCTTGAATGTGGACGTCGACGCCCAAGGCGAGGTGGTGCTCGACATCACGCCCTTGCCCAAAAAGGACTCCCGAGCCTCCAAGTCCGAGCCCACCGAGCCCGAAGAGGCAGCGGCGAGCTGAGCCTCGCCCCCTGCCTGCTGGCCGTTGCCGCTCTAGCCCATGGTGAGGTGATTGCACCCCATGGGCTTTTTTGTGGGTTGCGACTAAAATCAGGACTTTCTTCAACGCGACCGGGCAAGTCTGTCTGAGCCTTCGGCGCTCAGCAGTCTGTCCACATCGCACCTCACACACAAAGGCTTTCCCGTGGCAGGACACAGTAAATGGGCCAATATCCAGCACCGCAAAGGCCGCCAAGACGAAAAACGCGGCAAGGTCTGGACCCGAGTCATCCGCGAGATCATGGTCTCCGCGCGCGCTGGCGGTCCCGATTTGGGCACCAACCCCAGGCTCAGGCTCGCGGTTGAAAAAGCCAAGGCGGCCAACATGCCGGCCGACACCATCAAGCGCAATATCGACAAAGCCACCGGACAGCTCGAAGGCATGAGCTACGAAGAAATTCGCTACGAGGGCTACGGTATTTCGGGGGCGGCCATCATTGTTGACACCATGACCGACAACAAGGTGAGAACGGTGGCGGAGGTGCGGCACGCGTTCAGCAAGCACGGGGGCAATTTGGGCACCGAAGGCTCCGTCTCGTTTCAGTTCAAGCATTGTGGCTTGATGCTCTTTGCCCCCGGGACCTCGGAGGATCGGGTGATGGAGTGTGCGCTTGAAGCGGGGGCCGACGATGTGATCTCTTCACCCGATGGGGTGATTGAGGTGCTCACCTCGCCCCAGGAGTTTGAGTCGGTGAGAAATGCCCTCCAAGCCGCGGGCTTGACCCCCGAATTGGCCGAGGTCACGTTTCGCGCAGACAACGCCATTGAGTTGAATGAAGACGACACGGTCAAAATGCAAAAAATCTTGGACGCCTTGGAAGAACTCGACGACGTGCAAGAGGTCTACCACAATGCACAACTGTGAGTAAAGCCAAGCCATGAAAGTACTCGTCATTGGCTCAGGGGGGCGTGAGCACGCCTTGGCCTGGAAAATCGCCCAGTCACCGAAACTGCAATGCGTCTATGTCGCGCCGGGCAACGGCGGCACCGCTGGTGACCCCAAAATGCAAAACGTCCCCTTGAGCGAGGTGCAAGACTTGAAGCACTGGGCGCTCGAGCACGCCATTGACTTGACCGTGGTGGGGCCCGAGGGGCCGCTCGCTCAAGGCATTGTGGACGTGTTTCGCGATGCGGGCTTGCGCATCGTTGGACCCACCCAAGCGGCCGCGCAACTGGAGAGCTCCAAAGCGTTTTCCAAAGCCTTCATGAAGCGCCACAAGATCCCCACGGCCGCCTTTGAGACGTTCTCGGATGCGGCCCTGGCCCACGCCCATGTGGCTCGCTTGGGCGCGCCCATTGTGGTG
Source organism: uncultured Burkholderiales bacterium (assembly GCA_903887655.1). Classification (GTDB taxonomy): domain Bacteria; phylum Pseudomonadota; class Gammaproteobacteria; order Burkholderiales; family Burkholderiaceae_C; genus Limnohabitans. The sequence continues at coordinate 3,835 of CAISQQ010000246.1, read as the reverse complement.
AAGGCCGATGGCCTGGCTGCGGGCAAAGGCGTGGTGGTGGCGCACACTGTGGAGGAGGCCCACGCCGCCATCGATCACATGCTCAGCCCCCAGTCCCAGGTCGTGCTGGCCCCAGGCGCTGAGGCCCGGGTGGTCATTGAGACCTTCCTCGAAGGCGAGGAGGCGTCCTTCATGGTGCTCTGCCACGGACTGTCGGCACTGCCTTTGGCAACCTCGCAAGACCACAAGCGCCTCTTGGACGGGGACCTTGGCCCCAACACGGGCGGCATGGGGGCTTACTCGCCCGCGGGCGTGGTGACGCCCGCTGTGCACGCGCGGGTGATGCGCGAGATCATTGCGCCAACCCTCAAGGGCATGATGGACGAGGGCATGCCCTTCACGGGTTTTTTGTACGCCGGTCTCATGATCGGTCCCCAAGGCGAGGTGCACACCTTGGAGTTCAACACGCGCTTGGGAGACCCGGAGACGCAGCCCATGATGATGCGCTTAAAGAGCGATTGGTTTGAGGTGCTGTGGGCCGCCAGCGCCGCGCCCAATGTCCCCCACACCTTGGAGCATTTCCCAAGCCTGGGGATGGGCCACAGCGAGGTGATGCAAAGTGCACACCCCTTGGACGACGTCGAGCTCGTGTGGGACCGGCGAGTGAGCCTGGGTGTGGTGATGGCCGCACAGGGCTACCCGCAAGACGTCCGGGTGGGCGATGTGGTGGCGAATTTGCCCTCGGGGAGCGACACCACCCAGGTCTTTCACGCCGCAACGCGGCGTGAGGCCGAGCACTGGGTCACCACGGGGGGTCGGGTGCTGTGTGTTTGCGCGTTGGGTGAAAACGTGGCCAAGGCGAGCCAATTGGCTTATGAGGTCGTAGAGCGCATCCATTTTGAGGGCGAGCAGCACCGAAGAGACATCGGCTGGCGCGCCAAGCACTGAGCGCTCCAGAGTCCACTGCTGCGAAGGGCCGACCCACGCCATCACCAACCCCAACCCCATTTTGCGCACCCGCTCATGAACGATTTTGCCCACCAAACCCCCATTCACTTTCCCCTCACCGCCCGGCCCTGGGCGGCTTGGGTGCTCAAGGCCATGGGCTGGCAGCTCGAGAGCGAGGGCTTCCCAGGCCCCTGTGGGGTGGCCATTGTTTACCCCCACACGAGCAACTGGGATTTTGTCATCATGATCTTGGCCAAATGGGCCATCGGGGTGCCCGCGCGCTTCATGGCCAAGGACAGTTTGTTCAAAATCCCCCTCATGGGCCGATGGCTGCGCTATGTGGGCGGCTTGGCCATTGATCGCCAATCCCCCCACGGTGTGGTGACCCAAGTCGTGCAAACCTTCCAGGCCCACCAGCGTGCCGGTGAGCCCTTGTGGCTGGGAATCACGCCCGAGGGCACACGCTCGCTGGTGCCGAGTTGGCGCAGTGGTTTTTACCAAATCGCCTTGGAAGCCCAGTTGCCCCTGGGCTTGGTGGAGTTGGACTACGCCCAAAAACGCGTGACGTTCACGAGTTTCTTGCGCCTCACGGGTGACTTGGCGCACGATATCGAGCGGGTGCAATCGGTCTATGGCCGTGTGCAGGGCAAGTATCCCGATCGGGCCGCCCCCATCGTGTGGCAGGTCAAGGAGCGGGACTCTCGCTGAGGGCCGGCTCAGGGCCAGGGATCTGGAGAAGGGGAGGGGAGCCTTGTTTGCTCGCCGCTTGCGCGAGTTCACGCGCTGAACCAAGAACCCAGAACCCAGAACCCTCGAGTGCTGCCCCCCAAGGCAAGAAGAGCCTCACGCTCAGTTGTTTTTTTTCCAACCCGCGACTCAGCATTTGCCCCAGTCAGGGCGCGTGAAGACCGTCTTCGAGGTGGGATCAGTTAAACTCTTTTTCATGAGCGATCCAACCCCCTCCAGCCCCGATTTGAACCTGCGCGTGAGAGCGTATTTGATGGGTTTACAGCAACGCATTGTGGCGGCCGTGAGCGAGCTCGATGGCGGCAGCTTTGTGCTCGACGCCTGGCGCAAAGAGCCGCACGAGACCTTGCAAGGCGACGGCATCACCCAGATTTTGGAAGGGGGGGCTATTTTTGAGCGGGCCGGTTGCGGCTTCTCGCACGTGAGGGGCCCGGCCTTGCCGCCTTCGGCCACGCACAATCGCCCCGAGCTCAGTGGTGCCCCCTTTGAAGCGATGGGGGTGTCATTGGTCTTTCACCCAAGGAACCCTTATGTGCCGATCGTGCACATGAATGTGCGTATGTTGTGGGCGACGCCCTTGGGCTCGCCGGGGGCATCTAGCACGGCGGGCACGGCGGGCAGTCGCCCCGCACCCGTGGCTTGGTTTGGTGGGGGCATGGACTTGACGCCGTGCTATGGATTTGCCGAGGATGCGGTGGCCTTTCACCGCTCTTGCAAAGACGCCTTGACGCCCTTTGGTGCTGAGCTTTACCCGCGATTTAAGCAGTGGTGCGATGAGTATTTCTTTTTAAAGCACCGCGGTGAAGCCCGCGGCATTGGCGGGATCTTTTTTGATGACTTTTGTGAGCTCGGGCTCGAGCGCAGCTTTGAGATGATGCAATCGGTGGGAGATTCTTTCTTGGGTGCTTATTTGCCCATCGTTCACAAGCGCCACACCCAGGCCTATGGCGAGCGAGAAAGAGCGCACCAACTCTACCGCCGAGGACGCTACGTGGAGTTCAATTTGGTCTGGGACCGCGGCACGCATTTTGGGCTGCAGTCGGGTGGGCGCACCGAGTCGATTTTGCTCTCCATGCCGCCCTTGGTGTCGTGGTCCTATCAACAGGTTAACCCCCCAGGTTCTCCTGAAGCGGCCTTGCTCACCGATTTTTTGCCCCGCCGTGACTGGATTTGAGCGCCCCATGCACCAAGCCCGTTTCCAGCGCAGGGGGGCGGCTTGAGGGTGGGTCTCTTTGGTGGGGCGTTTGATCCGCCGCACCGCATGCACGTCGAGTTGGCGCACTCGGCCGCTCAGGAGTTGGCGCTCGATGTGTTGCACATCGTGCCCACTGGGGTGGCTTGGCACAAGTCAGGTGTGCTCACCGCCGCCGAGCACCGCCGAGCGATGGTGCACTTGGCATTTGATCCCTGGGTCTTGAGTGCCAAGCGCGAGGGCTGCGAGGTCGTGATCGATGAGCGCGAGCTCAACAGCGATCAACCGAGCTACACCATCAACACCTTGCACGCCCTTCAAGCCTTGTATCCCGGGGCGGAATTTTTTGTCGTGATGGGGCAAGATCAAGCCCAACAGTTCGAAACGTGGAAAAACCACGACGAAATACGCCAATTGGCCCGTCTTGTCGTTGCCAAACGCCCCGGTGTGGCCCATCGGTGGCACAATGAGGCCTTGGGGCCATTCATCGCCTTGCGCTGTGGGCCGTTTGAGCTCAGCGCCACTCAGGTGCGCCAAGCCATCGGCCAAGGGCAAGACGTGAGCTCACTGATCCCTGATTCAGTGCTACGCTACATTCAACAACAGGGTCTCTACCACTTTACTTCATGACTGAAACTGCAGAAAAAAAAGACGTCCAAAAACTCCAACGGGTGATGGTCGATGCCTTGGAAGACGTCAAAGCGCAAGACATCAGCGTCTACAACACCGAGCACTTGTCCTCCCTCTTTGAGCGTGTGATCATCGCCAGTGGCACCTCCAACCGCCAAACCAAAGCCTTGGCCGCGAGCGTGCGTGACCAGGTGGAAAACACGGGTTTGCCAAGCCCCGCATTGAGGGTGAGGAAAACGGGGAGTGGATCATTGTTGACTGCGGTGCAGCGGTGGCCCACATCATGCAGCCCTCCATTCGCCAGTACTACCATTTGGAAGAGATCTGGGGCGATAAGCC
>CAISQQ010000245.1 GCA_903887655.1 uncultured Burkholderiales bacterium | reverse complement strand
AGCCATTCCCATCTGGGTTGTAGCGGGTTAAGGCAATGAACATCTGGCCTTGCAAAATGCTTTGCGCCTCTTTTCGCAAATAGTCCAAGCTGTCGTCCAAATAGATATCCGAGTTCAACAACAAAGACACAGACCCCACAGGCAACTTGTCCGTCTCTTTCAACCAAAACGAGTAGTTCATCCGATCCGGCAAGAACTGCTTGACCATATTGGGCGTGTCCTCCACCTCAGACATGTGCGACTCGTCTTCAAAGAACAGCATCAGCCGATCAATTTTTTTATTGGCTATGTTCTTACGTAAGCACTCGTCAATCTCAGCAAGGCGTGCTGCGGTTTTAGGCTTGTAGTACTGGTAGAAAACAACAATCATGGAAACCTATTTTTTCTTTGATGTATCAAACATGGGCCCAATCGCCCGCTTGTAGGAACGCTTTTTTCATGGTGCCACCCAAACGTGACGGGTTAAAGAAACCGTCGGCCAGTGACAGCATTTTTTTCTTATTGGTTTTTTGCGTCTGCGCCAGCTTGACAGCCTGCATCTGGGTTGCAGCTTGGCGGGTGTCTGGGTCAGCCCACACCGCTTGGTCTTCAGGTGTAAGCCACTGGTAGTCGCCTTGACTCACGGGCTTGAGCTTAAAGGACACGCTGGCGGTGCAATCTGGGTGCATGAAGTCCACATTGCCTGAATAGTTAGTTGCCACCACAGGCTTGCCTAACAGCATGGCCTCAGCCAAGGTTCGCCCAAACCCCTCAGCGCGGTGAAGTGACACATAGGCATCGCACGCGTTAATCAGTCCCAACACAGCGGGGCGATCTAAGGTTTCAGTGATGAGTTGTATGCGTTTGTCGGTTTCGCATTCTTTCAAGAAGGCTAGCCACTCGGGGTTTTGGGGTTTGGTGTTCATGGTTTTGAGCACCAAGCCAACTGTGTTATCAGTGGGCTTAAACGCTTGCTTGAATGCCTGGACAACAGCCATCGGATTTTTACGAGCCACCGAAGAGTTGAAGTCAAAGATGTACAAAAACAAAAACTTCTTCTCGGGCAAACCGTAGTGCTTGCGCGGGTGCGGCTTCATACGCTCCACGCTCACGGCCAAGGGCACCAACTTCACAGGCTTGTCAGTGGCCGCGCTGTACATGTCAAACAAGAACTGGCTGCTGGCCCACACCTCGTCCACCAACTCAAACGCATAGGGGCGCCAAGCCTTGGGAAACACCGCCAACTCCCAAGGCCACCAGCCAATGTTGCGATAGCCCGCAAACACACTGGCCCCCTTTTGCATAAACACACGGCTCACCATGTCAAATGCGGGCAGACAGAAAAGATTAGTGTTGTAGGGAGGCAATTCGCCGTCAGAGAGCTCTTGCACCTCCCCCTTGAGGTGCAAGTCGGCCTGACCAGTCTCACCCGCGTCCACGTTGACCACGTGGTAGGCAATGCCCGCGGCCTTGCAACACTCGACGGCCATGCGCAGGTCTTCGCCAATCCCCAGCTCGCCGTAGGCAAAGCCATAGATGT
>CAISQQ010000244.1 GCA_903887655.1 uncultured Burkholderiales bacterium | reverse complement strand
CTTATATACATAAGCCCGATGAATTGCACTTTACTCGGGGAGATGAAAGTCAAACGATTAAAGTCAAGAGTGCATTAAAAGCCAATGATGGTTTGATTTTAAAATCAGCCGCCTTGGATGGATTAGGGATTTTGATTCAAGCGAGTTCACTCCTCCACACCGAAGTCGAATCTGGAACTTTGATTCCCCTATTAAGTGATTGGGAATTGCCCACCTTCTCAATTAATTTTGCGTACCGCAACCGAACACATTTACCGGCAAAGGTTCGTGTCTTTATTGATTTCATGGTTGAGCAATTCAATCACAGTGAGATTGAGAGAAAGTGGATTTGATCGAAGGTCTTTGGACTTTGGAGCATCCCATGCATCCGACCCGATTGATTATCCCCCCGCTCTACAAGCGGTACCAACTACTTATCGGCGGCGGGAGCGGTGATGGGCTTGTAGGTGTGAAAATTGGATCGACTGTGGTCGGCCACCAAAATCAAGCAATGTGACTTGAGCTCAAAGCTGCCGATCTTGTCACAAGCACTTGCATCTTTGTTGTTCATCGCATTGCAAAAGTGAACCTTGTCGCGTGTAGGCTCGTTGCGACAGTCGTTGCTGTGCTGGTGATTTTCATCGGCAAAGGCAGGCAATAAAGCTGCAAGAGACAACACCATCATCAAGAATGAGGCCACCGAAGTATTATTTTTCATGGAACACTCTTGTTGAAATTCAGACACCAGGGACATCATCACCATTTAAGCGCCAGAGCGGGATTGGCATTTACCCTTACTGGGAGCAAAGACCACAAAAACAGTTTCTTTATTGTAGCGCTGCGTCTCCATTGAACGAGCTTGATGTGAGCCCAGATCAATTCACGAGGTTTGCTGACTAGGCCGGCTTGATGCCAGACTCACGCAAGACTTTTTTCCACAAATTGAACTCATCGAGTCCAATCTTGGCCAGCTCCATTGGCGAGCTTGCGCGCGCCATGATACCCTCCCCCTCCAAACCTTGCAGCACCTCAGGATCTGTGAGCACCTCGCGCACCAATTGATTGTATTTGGTGACCAAATCACTGCCGAGCCCTGCAGGGGCCCACAGCGCATACCACGCCTCCACATTGAAATCTTTGATCCCCGACTCATGCAAAGAAGGTAAATTGGGCTGCAGGTGAAAACGCTCACGCTTGGTGCCTGCCAAAATTTTGATTCTTCCATCTTTGGCAAATCCAACAGCATTGTGCATGGGCATGAACATGGTGAGGACCTGGCCGCCAATGAAGTCCGTGTAAGCCTGCCCTGCCGCTTTGTAAGGAATGTGCAAAAGATCCACCCCAGCGGTTTGTTTGAGCAACTCCATGCACAAGTGATGATGCGTCCCAAGGCCCGGGGTTGCATAACTCAACTGGCCAGGCTGGCTTTTGGCCCATTCCACCCATTCTTTGACATTGCTCACCGGCACAGAGGGATGAACCGCCAAGTTGAAGTTGGTGGCGCCCAAATAACTGATGGGGGCAAAGCTGCTCAAAGGATCAAAAGACAGTTTGGCGTAAAAGAGAGGCAAGGTGACGGTCGTGGAGACGTTGACTTGCAAACTGAGGCCGTCCGGGGCTGCTTTGGCCACTGCCTCCATGCCAATGGCGCCCGAAGCCCCAGCTCGGTTTTCGACCACAAAGGGTTGATTCCAACGAGATTGCATTCGGGGGGCGAGCAATCGAGCGATCACATCCGGTGTGGTGGCAGCGGCCTGGGCAATGATCAAGTGCACGGCTTTGGTTGAGAGACCTTGCGACAGGGCAGACTGGCTCCATCCTGTAGCCAGCCCCAAAGCGATGGTATCTTCGATGAGTTGTCGACGTGTCAAGTTCATGAAATCTTTCTGGGCGATCAAGTGTCAAACTTTCATTCTAAAGGACTGCTTGCACTCGACGTCTGCCACGCCAACCAGCAACCCCGCCATGGACATATTTAGGCCAATGCTGAGAAAAAGAAAGCGGCATGGGCATCGCGAGTTGTTTGCGTGAACTCCAACCCCAGAGCCTCAAGCCGATATCTTGAGAATAGCCAACCTCAAGATCGACGAGGAAGCACGATACCGTCAAACTCCCCGACCTCCAGGCCCAGCGCTTGGCTGGCCAGCGCTTTGACCCAGTCTGGCTGACCCGCTTGAAAAACATAGGATTTATAAAATGGATAAAGCGTGGGGTGGGATCGAATCTCTTCGAGGGTTCGGCTCTGGGTGACTTGGTGGCCATAGACCATGGGCAGCGCAATCGCTTGGTTTTGACCAGGGTCGGTGATCACTCCCTTGAGCGGCCCGTTTTGTTCAAGTGCATCAAGCTCTTCAAAAAAGCGCTGTCGCATGAGCACGACGCCTTTATCACTGGCACTCAAGCGCTCTTGGGTTCGGTCTGCGATCACGCCTTGGCCTATCCAAGCCAAAAAGTCTTGATTCATCACATGCGTATTGATCACCATGCCCTTGTCATCAAACACCGGGCCGTACCAAGTGGGGATAGAGGTTTGAACGTAGGGCTCTTTTTCTTTGGGCACTCGGGTGTATTTCCAAGACACGCTCAATGTGTTTTCATCGTCAATGGGTACACGCCACTCGAAATGCTCGCCCAGAAAAAAACCATGGGGCCATAGACAAACCCGGCCGACTTGCCACGCCTCATCACTTTCATCGACACCTTCCTTCAAGCGATGGTAAGTAAAGCCGTATTCAAACTCTTTGAAGTCAAGTTTCAAATGCTTGGCACCAAACTTCACCTCACCCGTTCGCAAACGATTGCCCCAATTCTCATGCATCCATTCAAAGTGCACCGGATCGATTGAGTTTTCTTGGGCTTGAAACCAATTGCAAGGGACCTGCGAAATGACAATTTGCGTGAAACCATTGTCCCAAGAAAACGCCTCCCAGTCGGGCAATAATGGTGGCACCCCCTCACCCAAATAAGCCCAAATCAAGCCCCCTTTGGTTTGAACCGGGTAGGACTTGATCTGTATTTTGGATTTGACGTTCAATCCGGCAAGGGCAGTGTCCTCAAAAGGCTGCTCCGTACACTGGCCTTGTGCATTGAAAACCCAACCATGATAGTGACAGCGCAGGCCAGTGGTTTCAACCATACCTGCACTCAAATCAGCCCGCCGATGAACGCAATGGCGGTCCACCAAACCGAACTGGTTGCTTCGGTCTTTAAAGAGGACCAACTCTTCGCCCAGCAGTTTGATCGGTTTGGTGCTCAAGGCCTCGAACTCGGACTCGCCTGCGATGGGCATCCAGTAATGTCTGAGCAGCCGCCCCATGGGCTTGTCCGGCCCAACCTGGGTCAATCGATCATTTTGTGCTTTGCTCAACATTCAAAAGCCCCTTTGGTGAGAGCGCTCAACCATGAACTTTGAAGTGACAAAGCCGACTCGCATTTATTCAGGCTGAATTTTGGCCAGGGACACGGCGCGCTCGTATTTCCTCAAATTTTTCTTGACTTGCTCGGCGTATTCAGCCGGATTCATATAAGTGACGGTAAAACCCGTTTCTTTGAATTTACTCAAGAAGTCCGCACTCTCGCTGGCTTGCTTGATGGCCTGGGTCAACTTCGTGGTGATGGCCGGGGGCAAACCGGCAGGGGCCAAGACGCCAGTTTCTGCGGAGAAGTCAAAATCTTTGACAACTTCAGCAACCGATGGAATGTCTGGAAAACGCGACCAGCGCTTGCCCGACGTCACCGCCAGCAAGTTCAAGGTACCCGCTTTGATATGGGGCGCTGAGGCGGTATAAGCCGTGATCAAAATGGGCACATCGCCTGCCAAGATGGCGGGCACCGATTGGCCACTGCCTTTGTAGGGAATATGAACCATATCCAAGTTGGCATCGGCCTTGAACGACTCCATGGCAATGTGGTGAATACTGCCCACACCAGAAGAGCCGTAATTGACTTTACCAGGATTGGTGCGAACCATATGCAAAAAATCCTGCAAAGATTTGATGTTGGACTTGGCACTCGAGACCAGCATCAGTGGCTCAGACGTCAAGCCCGCAATCGGCGTGAGATCTTTCAGCGTGTCGTAGGGCAAGGTCTTGAAGATGTAAGGGGCAATGCCCAACTGAGACGTGTCCCCCATTAAAAGTGTGTAACCATCGGCTGGGAACTTCACCAATTGCGCAGTCGCCGTCACACCGCCCCCACCCGGTTTATTCTCCACGACAAAAGGTTGATTCAAGAGATCGGTTAATTTTTGAGCCAGCGCACGGGCCACAAAATCAGGACTGCCACCTGCCACATAGCCCACCAAAATTCTGACGGAATGATTGGGATAATCCTGCGCATGCGCGAGTCCAATGGCCATCCAACAAGCAAGAGCCAATATGCGTTTGATCTGTTTCATAAGACGATGGGAGTTAATGGGTGGGTTGACCCAAGGGCCAACAAAATCCAATTATCACCCAAATATGACCCAAACGCGGGGTCTCACCCTCATGGTTTTGACCCTGTCTTGCAGAGAACCAGAGCGCATAAGAGCTTGATCCAAGGCGCCAGGGCATCATCCCAGAAGGACCCGAGCGGCGCTTGAATCAAAACACGTTAAGAAGCACTAGACCAGCGCAACTCAGATCGCCGGGTAATCGGTGTAGCCTTTTTCACCTGGGGTGTAGAAGGTGGACATGTCCGGTGCAGCCAAAGCCGCTCCCGACTTCAAACGAGACACCAAATCAGGGTTTGAAATAAAGGGGCGGCCAAATGCCACCAAGTCGGCCTCCTTGGCCTGCAGCACGTTTTCAGCAGTCTGTGCATCAAAGCCACCAACGACAATGAAACTTTGGGCAAAGTGTTGACGCAGTGTTTGTTTGAAGGCATGGGGTACGGGTGGTGCCCCCATGGCAGAGTGGTCCACCACATGCAAATAGACCAATCCCAATTGAGACAGACCTTGGGTCAAGGACACGTATTGCTCCTCCATCCCCTCATAGGGGCCTGTGCCATTGAACACGCCGTAGGGCGAGATGCGCATGCCCACATGCTCTGCACCAATGGCTTGGACACAGGCCTTGGCAATCTCCAAGACCAAGCGGTTTCTGGCGTTCGCACTGCCACCATAGCCATCGTTACGGTCATTGATCAGGGGGTTTAAAAACTGCTCGAGCAAATAGCCATTGGCCGCGTGCAACTCAATACCATCAAAACCCGCTTCAATGGCCAAGCGAGCCGATTGGACAAACTCTTGAATGACCGACAAAATTTGCGCTTCGTCCATCGCTTTTGGAGTGGAGTGAGGGTGCATTGACATCGACTGATCGGTCCACATCTCTCCGGGGCAAACAGCTGGAGAGGGTGACAAGACCTGCGCACCGCTGGGCAAATTATCCACATGGCTCACTCGCCCAGTGTGCATCAACTGCACAAAGAGCTTGCCGCCTTGCTGGTGAACGGCTTGGGTGACCAAACGCCAGCCTTTGACGTGTTCTGCGTTGAAGAGGCCGGGGATGCGGGCATAGCCCAAACCATTTGGAGAGGGCGACACGCCCTCGGTGATGATGAGTCCAGCGCTCGCGCGCTGTCCGTAATACTCGGCCATCATGGCGTTGGGCACATTGCCCAGTGCACGCGAGCGAGTCATGGGGGCCATGACCACTTTGTTGGCGAGTTGGAGGCCGGCGAGTTGATGGGGTTCAAATAACATGGTTAACCTTGAGTTTCAATGACAAAAAAAGACACGTCCTGAGCGCGCGCTCCTGCCATCTTGAGGAAGAACAAAAGACAGCGCCGTGAAGGTCAGCATCAACTGACATGGTATCGCGCCATTGTGACATTGGCAATCCATTCACACCGTTGAATGATCAGCCACTCGAAAACCACTCACTCAACCCATCGAGTTTTCAAAACGACCCTGCCCATTTCCACTTCTGACGAGGCTGGTCGGAACTTGCTCGGCGACGGCGGACGATGAAATGCCAGAGCAACCCTCTTTTCAATCGTCCCTATAATGGGTTTTGTTGGTGGAAGCTTTTGATGGCGTTCAACACGCGCCCATCTGGTCGGGCCACCTAGACTTGGTGCACTCGGCGCGAAAACCACCCCACTGGGCTTTTGAGTTGGAATCCAGGCTCGCCCTTTGCCAGCACACTTGGCTCGCGAGGAGTGAGCCCAATGCTCACCCGAGTCAGTCCGCCGGTTTCTCGATTCACTTGTCAGGACATTTCCGATGAAAACCATTCAATTGGGACAAAACGGTCCCGTCACCTATCCCTTGGGTCTGGGCTGCATGGGCATGTCAGACTTTTATGGACCGGCTGACGATGCTGAGAGCCTGCGCACTTTAAACGCTGGCATTGAAGCGGGCATGAATTTCCTTGACACAGGTGACTTTTATGGCATGGGCCACAACGAGATGCTCATTGGCCAAGCGCTCAAACATCACGATCGCTCCAAGCTGATTTTGAGTGTTAAATTTGGCGCCCAACGCGACCCTGGTGGAAACTGGGTGGGTTTGGACACGCGACCAAGCGCCATCAAAACCGCCCTGGCTTACACCCTCAAGAGACTGGGCACCGACTACATCGACATCTACCGCCCCGCCAGACTCGACGCCCAAGTGCCGATTGAGGACACTGTGGGCGCCATCGCTGACATGGTCAAGGCAGGCTATGTGCGTCACATAGGCTTGTCCGAAATGGGCTCTGACACCATTCGACGCGCGGTGAGCGTGCACCCGATTTGTGACCTTCAAATTGAATACTCCGTGCTCTCTCGCGGCATTGAGGACTCGGTTTTAAAAACCTGCCGTGAATTGGGCCTGGGGATCACCGCCTATGGTGTACTCTCGCGAGGCCTCATCGGTGGAGACTTCAAGGCCCACCAATTTGCCCTGGGTGACTTCAGGGGTTATAGCCCAAGGTTTCAGCCCGGGAATTTGGAGCACAACCAGTCGCTCATCGACCAGCTCAAGGCCATGGCTTTGTCCAAGGGGGTGAGCGTGGCGCAATTGGCCATCGCTTGGGTAGCGGCCCAAGGCAACGATATCTTACCCTTGGTGGGGACTCGCCACACCCACCGTTTGGCCGACTCCCTCAAGGCTGTTGAAGTGGTGCTGAGTGCTACCGACTTGGCTGCCATCGACCAAGCCATCCCCAAGGGAGCGGCGGCGGGAACTCGCTACGCTTCAATTCAAATGTCACACTTGGACAGCGAGCGAGGTTGACGATGTTAGCCTGGCATGCACCTCAAACCCAAGACCCACGATGAAGCTCCCCTTCGCTCGCCAAGGGGTGACCGCCGCGTCCTTGAACGCCATGGCCTGGATGTCAGGTGCTTTATTCTCGTTTTGTTTCATGGCGATCGCAGCGCGTGAACTCTCGCACGCGATCAACACCTTCGAGGTGTTGTTGGGTCGCAGTATCGTGTGCCTAGTGGGCTCAGTCGCACTCATTGTGGGTTCTCGACAGTGGGGGCTTTTTAAAACCCAAAATCTCCACTTCCATTTGGCCCGCAATGGATTTCAATATTTGGGCCAATACGGCTGGTTTTTAGGCGTGTCTTTGCTCCAACTCACCCAAGTGTTCGCCATTGAATTCACCTCTCCGCTTTGGACGACGCTTTTGGCCGCCATTTTTCTGGCAGAGACCTTGACGATCAAGCGCGTGTTTGCAGTGATTTTGGGCTTTGCAGGGGTCTATATCATTGTCAATCCAGCGCAAGGCATGATCAACGCCAACGCGCTTTATGTCTTGGGGGCGGCGATTTGTTTTTCTTGTGGCAACATTTTTACCAAAAAACTGGTCAAAACCGACAACCCTTTGACCATATTGTTTTTCATGTCCCTGATCCAATTGCCCATCGGCGTGGCGCTCAGCTTTTCTAGCCTAACGATGCCCCAAGGCATTCAATGGCTTTGGTTGCTCGTGGTCGGCGTCTCATCACTGACATCACACTTTTGCATGGCCCGAGCCATGCAAAAAACCGATCTGAGTGTGGTGGTGACCTTGGATTTTTTGCGCCTGCCCCTCATCACGGTGGTCGGGGTGTTGATCTACGCCGAATCCTTCCACCCCATCATGATCTTGGGCTCTTTGATGGTCCTGAGCGCCAACCTCATCAATGTGGTCCGGACTGAGAAATCCGCTGCCCCCTAAAAATTGCGTTGCTTCAGGGGCCAATCCCATTGGGGAATGGGGGCAGGTGCAGGCCATGAACACACGCTCGCACCGCTTGGTGTGTGGTTTTTCATGGTGGCGTGGTGCAATGAGAGCCTTTGCTGAACGCTTGGCGTGGCTTCAGAGCGCTACAATTGCGGTTTTACACCCCGTACTCAAACCGACATGGTCAAACTAACACTCCCTCTGTCTTTGTTGTTTTTTGCCGCCTTGTCTCAGGCGCAAAGCACCAACGCCAACCCCACCCAAGGTGAGACTTCTGCCGCCCAGTCAGCGGCAGCAGAAAAACCCCAAGTCAACTCTTTTTTTAAAAGCGATGATTGGTTCTTCACATGGGGCTATAACAAAACCCATTTTGGTGACTCGACGATCCATGTCAGCCAACCATCGATGGGCAACGATTTCTCGGTCAACGGGGTTCAAGGACACGACGAGTACCACTTTCCCACTTGCTGCAGTCCTGACAATTTAAGATTGGGGCGATACCTTGATGACGCTAAAACGGTGGCTTTGGACCTGAGCTTGGATCACACCAAATTCACCAGCACCATCGGCCAAGTGGCCAATGTCACGGGCACCAACAAAGGGGGTGTCGGTCCACAAGTGTTGTCGACACAATATTTCTCCTACATGTTGCACAACGGCTTGAACCAAATCATGGTGAACTTGTCCTACCGCAAGCCTCTCCTTGGCACACTCGACGAGACGTCGAGTCTGTCGTTTGTCAGCAAGTTGGGGGGCGGTATTGCGGTCGTTCACCCCTGGAGCGAAATTGATGGCCACGAGTATCAAATGGAAAAAAAGACGCTGACCAATGCATTGGGCTTTAACAATGGTTGGTGGCGCATTGTTGGCACATCGGCTTCTGTGGAACTCGGTATGCGCTATGTCGTCTACAAGCCCATCTTTCTTGAGTGGAGCAGCAAGCAAATTTTGACCAGCATGAGCAATGTGCCCGTTTATCAAGGCAGTGCTTCACAAAAATTGCGCTCCAGTGAAATTATCTTCAGCGTGGGTTACGCCTTCAATCATTGATCTGGCCAGTGGCTCACCACTCACCCGTGACGCTCACCCAAGTCTGCGGGGCTAAAAACTGATCGAGACACCGAGCCTCAATTGTCTGGGCTCACCAGGATGGAAGGTGATGCCTTGGGGCTCGGGACTTGCCGTGCGACTCAATTGGTAGTCTTGTGAATAAGCCACGTCAAAGTATTGCCGATTAAAGACATTGAGCACATCCATGGACAACTGGGTGCTGGGGTTCATGCGACGCTTCAAGCGAAAGTTTGACACCACTGCACTGGGCGCGACTTGGCTGCCGTCTTGCGTCAAGGGGTAAGCGCCCATGTAACGAGTCTCCCACCCCATGGACCATGGGCCCAAGTGCTGCAGGGTGACTCTGAACAACCCGACTTTGCCAACGGCGTTGGGAATGTGGTTTCCAACTTCACCGTTGTCGTTCATGTTGCTGTAGCGCGCTTTGGTCCAAGCCCAGTCTGCATCCAGCAGCAGTTGACCGGGGATCTCATAGTGGTTGGTCCACTCCACACCACTGCGAACACTGGCCCCGTTGGCCGAAGTACTGCCCAAATTGGAGTCGGCGTTGTAAACCAGCTCGGAGTTGCTCTTGAGCTGCCAAAGAGCCAAGGAGCTTTGCAGCCGCTCTAAAACTTGAGATCTGACGCCCACCTCTGAGCCCATGCTGGAGACCAGTGCAGGAATAGCTGGACTGGCGGTGAGGGTGGTGGGATCAATTTTATCGATCACACCTCTCGCGTCATTGCTGTGGAAACCTCGACCCACACTCAAGAACACCTCGGTTTGGTGCCAAGGCCCCAAAATGACCGCCAGCTTGGGAGAGGCTTGGGTGGCCGATGCGAGACCGCTGTTGGCGGCGTTTTCTGCGGCACTCATGCTCATGTCCACTCGGTCGAGTCGCGCCCCGATGACGGTTCTTGCCCAAGGAGTCCAGCTCGTCGTGTTTTGCGCATAGACCGCAGTCGACCACTCGCCCACATGGCCTTGACTCACCATGGCCAACACACGTCGAGCTTGGGTATTGAAGAGTCCCAACTGGATGTTGTCATACCGAGCTTGAAGCCCCACTTCGCTGGAGGAGCTCCAACCATAGAGGTCATGATTCCAGCCTTTTGTCCAATGCGCTCCCACAGCATTGCGGCCTTCTTGTTGTTCAAACTGGTCGCCCGTGGTGGGTCTTAACTCAAAAAAAGTGAAATCCGACCACAAGCTGAATGTATCGTGCTCCAAGAATACGGAAAACTTTTGATAACCTTCGTCGCTGGTTTCGTGGCGCTCACCGGAGAGAACACTGCGAGTGCTTTTACCGCCGTCACTCGCGTTCATACTGCCATAAAGCGGGAGTTGGCCCGCTTGCACGGCGTTCAGGGGAATCGGGTCGGTGGCGTTCCAATGCGAGCCGTAATAGGCCGCGTCGACAGACCACCCTGAGCTCAATGTGCCTTGGCTGAATTTCAACAACCCATTGACTTTTTGCAGCTTCTCAGCAACAAGCCATGGCCCGTTTTGATGCTGGAGCTCCAAGGCCCCAAGGAGCGTGGGTGCATCGGAGACCCCACTCGAAGCACTGGCCGTGGCAGCGCTGTTGGAGAGGATCGAAAGCTTTGTGGGCATGAGGGTGGTTGAGCCCGCCATCAAGACCCGTTGGTAACCAAAAGCACCGAGGGTCACATCGAACACATTGGCATCCAGTGCTTTTTTATACACCACATGGGCCGAGCCCGCTGAGGTGAAGTCGCCGCTCGCCGCATCGTAGGGACCTTTTCGGTAATCAATGCGTTCAATCAACTCCGGGATTAAATAATTCACATCCGCATAGCCTTGCCCGTGGGCATGGGTGGGCTTGTTGGCCTGAACGCCATCGACGAAGGTGGCGAAGTCGGTCCCGTGGTCTAAGTTATAGCCGCGTAAAAAATACTGATTCGCTTTGCCGTCTCCTGAGTGCTGGGTCACCACCAAGCCTGGAATGCTTTGCAAGGCGTCACCGGGTCGCAAGGTGGCCAAGTTCTCCAGCTGGGCTGCGGAGATCACCCCTTGTGAGGCGGCGTCTGAACTGCCGATGCCATTTTGGGCACGCCCTTTGACCACCACGGCGGGCAACTGGGCGTTGTGGGCGTCTTTTGGAGCTCCATTTTGGGCGTCATTTTGCTCCCCAGTGTTCGCAGTCGTAGGCTTTTGGAATGAGAAACTGGGCGCCACCTCTGAGCCCAACACCGGGGCTGGGTTGACCTGGGCTAAAGACCACTGAGCCAAGGGCATCAGGCCCGCCACAACACCGCGATTGATCCACCGTCTGTCGACCCACACCATGATTATCTCCAATTCCGCCTATTGTATGATAAATTTCAAATTCATCATACTAACCAAGACTGCAACTGAGAATGCCTTGAAACGACAAACTCTGGGTCAGGACAAAGTGAACACAAGTGCCCCCTGGGCGGGAAATCGGTCAAAATGCAAGTTCAGTCACGCCCTCACCCCACCTGTTTGGACCGTTTGTGAACCCATCCCCGCTTTTCCCCCATTTCAACCAGCAAGTCATCCACTTGGGCGATGTCCACATCAACACCCTGATGGCAGGCAGTGGCCCACCACTTTTGCTGCTGCATGGACACCCCCAAACCCATGCCATCTGGCATCGGGTCGCACCCACCTTGAGTCAAACGCACACGGTGGTCATGACTGACCTCAGGGGCTACGGGGACTCCTCGAAACCCCAGGGCTTGGCTGACCACAGCAATTACGCCAAACGCACCATGGCCCTGGACCAAGTCAGGGTCATGAAGCACTTGGGATTCGATCATTTTGATGTGCTCGCCCACGACCGCGGGGCAAGGGTGGCACACCGCATGGCCATTGATCACCCCCAACAGGTCAAGCGCTTGATGCTCCTCGACATTGCCCCGACGTTGGCCATGTACCGACAAACCAATGAAACCTTTGCCCGTTCTTACTGGCATTGGTTTTTTTTGATTCAACCCTCCCCCTTACCCGAGCGTTTGATTGAATCCAACCCAAGAGCCTACGTCGAGGACGTGATGGGCAATCGCAGCGCTGGCATGACGCCCTTTGACCCCAGAGCTGTCGAAGAATACACCCGCTGCCTCAGCCATCCAGGTGCCGCCCACGGCTTGTGCGAAGACTACCGCGCCAGCGCCACCATTGATTTGGTGCACGACCAAGACAGCCTCAACACGGGCCATCAAATCCCGCACCCACTTCAAGTGCTTTGGGGGCTTGACGGTGTCATCCAAAAGTGTTTCGACCCATTGCACGAATGGAGCCAAGTGGCCGCACAAGTCTCGGGGGAGGCCTTGCCGTGTGGGCACTATGTCCCAGAGGAGGCTCCTCACGAACTGCTCCGCGCATGCGCCACCTTTTTTGCCTAAAAACTCTCCTCACACGTTCCATCGCGCTGGACACTCCCCAGACACACCGCACCCGAGCTGTCCGATAAGCGAGGCTTGTCAGAACAAGGGCGACTTCTTATAATGAAATGAACCCCATCATGAGCCTGTGCACTTGGTGCACGATCACCCCCGCCCAAACTCCTCCATGAACAGTCCCACTCCCATCAAAGCCGGCTTCAAGGGCGTGTGGCCGGACGTCCTCTCTCCCGTGCAGAGTGATTACAGCTTGGACTTGCACCGCCTTGAGTCACACATCCGAACACTCCTCTACAAGGGGGCAAGTGGTGTGGTGCTTTTTGGCGAGTGTGGTGAAGGCCCTTCATTCTCTTACGATGAAAAAACCCAGGCACTGGCGCACTTGGTCAAGGTGGGGATTCCCAGCAGCGCCATGATGCTCGCCTGCGTGGGCTCATCGGCACCGGAAGTGGTGAAATTGATTCATTTGGCCGACTACTTGAAATTACAAGCCGTCTTGGTCTCGACCCCGTTTTATTACCAAGACTTGAGTACCAATGGCTTGGCGAACTATTTTGATTTTCTATTCGGTCACACCCAAAAATCTCCGACCCATTGCTATTTGCATTTATTGCCCAATAAAGTGCACCACGAATTGCCTGAGGCGGTGTTGAACACAGTGCTTGACCATCACCAAGATCGGATCTTTGGCATCGTCAATCAAACCGGCTCGAGCTCTCTCAATCAAGATCTGTTGAAATCGTTTGCAGAAAAAGTCCTCATCTATTCTTGCTTAGAAACGGACGTGAAGACGCTCAAAAGCGCGGGCATCATCTCTGCCATGGCCAACATCATACCCAAAGTTGTGCTTAAACAAATCGGCGGCAGCGAGGTGGTTCAAGCCATCCAAATCCCAGGCCTCAAAGTCAAGACTTCGGATGAGCGCATCGTGGAGTTTCAGACCGTTCTCGCGCAGCATCCGAGCATTGCCGCCTACAAATACCTGCTCTCTCAGACCTACAAAAATCAAGCCTGGAATCTGGCTCGACCGCCTTTGAGCGAGCTCGAAGCATCAAGCTTACCCGGCCTAGACAAGGCCTTTAGCGCATTTGGTTTGCACCCCAACACAGAATAAGCCGACGCACCTTAAAAGGCTCTCAAACATGGATTTCTCAAACACTTGGTTCATCATCGACCGCAACAAGCAGCACGAAGTGATATCGCACGAGGACCTCGTGAAATTGGAGAGTCACTCTTACACCTTGCTGCAAAATTTCAAAAGCCACCAAGACGCCATGGCTGAAATGAGCCAACTGGTCAAACAAAATATCACAGCGACCAATCAAAAAATTAATCACGTGAAAAGCGAGCACTGATCTCAAATGCGTTGTTCAACTCGATCGACTTAAGACCTGAATCCGAGGTGGGTGAACTCTCTAGAGACTTGTATCTACTCTTTCGAAATCGAAGCCGCAATTTTTTTTCTCCACTCGAGCGACCAAGCATCGCTTTGATGGAGTTCGACGGCCTTGGCATAGCGGTAAAGCGTCACTTCAAAGTAAGAAAACGCAATGAAAAATCCTTGCCAACCGTCCAAAACACCCAACTTGAAGACGTAGTGTTTGAGAAAAGCCCAGAGCGCATGACCCAAGGCCTTGGCAAAGCTTGAATTTTCTTGCCGCTTTTTGACCGCTCCTAGAGATGAGTAACGGTTCATTTTCACAATGGACTCGGCCAAGTTCTTGAATGGGAACTGCCAGATGGCTTCTTGAAGATAGCCAACTTTGGCATTTCCTATCAATTCAAAACCCTCGTGCACCGGCAAATTGTCATACCTGAAGCATTGTTTGTTGAACAATTGAGGCTGACGGTAATTGGGATACCACCCAGAGTGTTTGACTTCACGGCCTAAAAAGAAGTTGCGACGCGGCACATAAAACACATCACAGGCTTGCTCCGCCACCTTTTGCCGGATTTCTTGGGCCACCTGGGGTGTGCAAATTTCATCACTGTCGAGACTGAACACCCAGTCATGCTGACAGTGGCTCAGCGCTTGGTTGCGCAAATCACCAAAGCCCTTGAACTCGACTTGGACCACTTTGGCGCCCAAAGACTGGGCAATACTCACGGTCTTGTCGGTACTGAAGGAGTCAATGACCAGCACCTCATCGGACCATTGAACACTGCGAATCGCGTCTTCAATCTTGTCTTCTTCGTTGAAAGTGATGAGATAAGTGCTGATCAAGGCCATGGAGTTGGGCTTTATAAAATGAGGGGTTAGCTAGAAGTCACTCGATTGTATCGCCCAATAAAAAAACCACCTTGACCTGATTGACTCAGCTCAAGGTGGCATCTCGGTCTTGGGGACAACGAGCCCTCAGACCAAAGTGCACCCATCAGGGTTTTCTGGGATCTTTGACGTCCTTGATTTCAGAGAACTCGACGTTATAAATTTCGCCATCACCCTTGGTGTTGCGCTCGGCTTTGCGAATGTAGATACTTTGAACGATATCGCGGGTGGTGGCATCAATGAAGATTTGACCCCTGGGGCTTTCAAAGAT
>CAISQQ010000243.1 GCA_903887655.1 uncultured Burkholderiales bacterium | reverse complement strand
GCTGGATTGTTCTTTGCACCAATCACTGGATTAGTGTTGATGGTTAAAAACGGAGCTCGCTACCCCAAAGATTGATTGCAAGAAATAAGAGACCAACAGACGCTCAACTGTCACTCAAACCACAGATCCAACAACTCTGGTTCAACCTTCAATCTGAGTCGTTCCATCCTGGCTTTGCCTTTCTTGTAGATGGAATACACATGCTCAGCACCTAACAAACAGCCATTGACCGAGCGTGTGCCTGACTTCGTCAACAGCTTGGCAATCGCCTCAAAAGTCAGTTGATCTTGTTCACGCAACAAAAAGACCCTGTCAAACAGCCGTTGCTGACTGCTTGAATAGGGTCCAATAAAAAGCGCTTTGCTACTGAGTTTGACGACCATGACAACTCTCGTCAGATCGTCAAAATTACTCACTAGCTGAACTACTCCACTGTGACAGACTTCGCAAGATTACGGGGTTTGTCCACATCCGTGCCTCTTTTAAGAGCCGTGTGGTAGGCCAGCAGCTGCAAGGGCACCACATGCAACAGGGGTGACAACTCCCCATAATGCTCGGGCATGCGAATCACATGCAGGCCCTCTTCGGATTGGATGTGGGTGCCTTGATCGGCCAACACGTAAAGCACACCCCCCCTGGCTCGGACCTCTTGCATATTGCTTTTGAGCTTCTCCAGCAGCACATCGTTGGGCGCCACCGTCACGATGGGCATGTCTTGGGTCACAAGCGCCAAGGGGCCGTGTTTCAACTCCCCTGCGGGATAGGCCTCGGCATGGATGTAGGTGATCTCTTTGAGTTTCAATGCCCCTTCCAAAGCGATAGGGTAATGCAGCCCGCGACCCAAAAAGAGCGCATTCTCCTTGGCCGCAAAATCCTCCGCCCATGACATCACCAAAGGCTCGAGCGCGAGCACCGCTTGCAAGGCTGCGGGCAGATGCCGCAGAGCTTGCAGGTGCCGCGCCTCCTCGCTTGCACTCAAACGCGACTTCACCTTGGCCAGCACCAGTGTGAGTAAAAATAGAGCCGCCAGCTGCGTGGTGAAGGCTTTGGTCGAGGCCACCCCCACCTCCACACCAGCTCGGGTCACATAGGCCAAGGCACACTCACGCACCATCGCTGATGAGGCCACATTGCAAATGGTCAAGGTGTGTTTCATCCCCAGACTTTGTGCGTGCTTGAGTGCGGCCAAGGTGTCTGCCGTCTCGCCCGACTGAGAGATGCACACCACCAAGGTGTTGGGATGCGGGACCGAGTCGCGGTAGCGGTACTCGCTGGCGACCTCGACATTGGTGGGCAACTGCGCCAAGCTCTCGAGCCAATACTTGGCGGTAAGACCGCTGTAATAACTGGTGCCACACGCCAAAATCAGCACGCGATCAATCTCGGCAAAGACGCCGCTTGCTGTTCTTGAGGGGCGCTCAGCGCCACGGTGCGCATCAAAGAGGTCGGGCACCATGCCTTGAACGCCCTCCAAGGTGTCGGCAATGGCTTGGGGCTGCTCAAATATTTCTTTTTGCATGTAGTGCTGATAGGGGCCGAGCTGAGCGCCTTGGGTGTAGGCCTCCATCGCCCGCACCTCTCGCTCAACGCGCTCGCCCTCGCCGTTCACGATGGTGTACTGCGTGACACTCAAATCGACCTGGTCGCCTTCGCTCAAAAACACAAAGCCTGGCGTGACGCCAGCCAAGGCCATGGCGTCGCTGGCCAAGAAATGACCGGCAAATCCCGTCTGCTCGTGGGCCGCACCACCCACACCGAGCACCAAGGGCGAGCCCTGCCTGGCGCCCACCAAGCGACCGGGCTCTTGGTCACAAATGACCGCCAAAGCGTACGCGCCTTTGAGCTCGATCAGCGAGGCTTGCAACGCTTTCATCAAATCGCCCGCATAGTGCGAGTGAATCAGATGCGCCACCACTTCGGTGTCGGTTTGGCTCATGAAGACATAACCCGAGAGCGTCAAGCGCGCTTTGATCTCTTCGTAGTTTTCAATGATGCCGTTGTGCACCAAGCCGATTTGAACCGAGGCAGCCGAAGAGACCGAAGCATCAGACGATTGCGCGCCAAAGCCCGGAGCCCATTTCGCACTGAAATGGGGGTGGGCATTGTGCACCACGGGGGCGCCGTGGGTGGCCCACCGGGTGTGGGCAATGCCCAAACTCCCCTCCAAACGCTGCTCGGGCACGTCCCCCGCGACTTGCGCCTTCAACTCGGCCACGCGTTGGGTGCTGCGCGCGCGCTGCAAGCCCGCGAGTTGACCCATTTGCGCATGGGCGCTGTAGACCGCCACGCCACACGAATCGTACCCCCGGTACTCCAAGCGCTGCAGGCCTTCGACCAACACCGAGACGACATTCTTGTTTGAAACCCCAGCCACAATTCCACACATGCCTAAACTCCTTGAACGGTTTTTCTTTGTTGCTGAGCCAACGCTCTTGATGAGGGCAGCTTTATGGGTAGAGCCTGCGCTCAGGGCACGCAGCGACTCCGCGCTTGCCGCCTCTCACCTTCGGTCAACATCGGTCACCATCGGTACCTCCACACGCCACGCCCCTCTTCAAGACTTGTTGACCTTTTTCTGAGGGCGGCTCCAATGGGCCACAGTCACCGTCTTGGCGCGC
>CAISQQ010000242.1 GCA_903887655.1 uncultured Burkholderiales bacterium | reverse complement strand
AGCGCGGACCAAATTTTTGACAAGAGGTAGAAAGTACATATATGGACTAATATAGTACATATATAAACTTGTGTCAAGGGCTTCCAATACCTGACTCAGAAACCAGGATTAAAACGTGTGTGAAAAGTCCATTTCGGGGGTCTCAAGACACCTCTGGGGGAGTCTGATTGCTGGCCCACTGGGTGATGACCAAGCCCACAATCACGATCACGATGCCCACCATGCGTTTAAAACTGACTTCTCGCACCAAAACGCCAAACAATCCAAAGTGATCAATCACCGCGGAAGTGACGGTCTGAGTCACCACTGCAAACAAAATGAAATTTCCGATGCCCAACCTTGGGGCCAACAGCGTTGCGCTCAAGACATAAAAACAGACAATCAGCCCGCCAGCAAAATCAATCGGTTGAGCGAGAGACAAATTGGAAATATTGGGTAAGGACTGCGTCAAACTCAAAGACAAGACCAGGCTTGCGCCAAAGGCAATGATGAGCAGCACAACTGGCGCGTGCAAAGGCTCCCCAAGGGCTCGCCCCAACCTCGCATTCAACACCCCCATGATCGGAATCAAACCACCGGCCAATGCAGACCAGAGTGCGAATTTGGGTGAAATCATGAATACCTCCAGGAATTGATCTTGAATCGATTATCAATCAAGACCGATCAAAACCCTCTAGCGCACCATGCGCAGAGGTTGGGAGATCAAGTGACTGCCAGGATCTTGGCCAGTTTTTGTCGAGGAATGGTCGATTTGGGGAGATTTTTAACAATACCCTTGAACCAAATGCGCACGTCCTCTTCAAAACCCAATCCATGCATATAGTTGTAAATGGCTTTTTTAAGCCCCAGGCCCAGTAAATCATGATCAACACCGCTGGGATCGATAAAACCGATATCATTTTTAGCGAATGAAATGGGTGGCAGTGCGGCCAAGGTGATGCCGTACTCCTCGGGATGCCGCCCCACCGGAGAATGCACTGTGCAGGTGAAACGATGGAAAAAACCACTGTGGATACAACCATTTTCAAACAATTGCCGCACGTATTCCAGCGCATCCACCGTTTCTTGAATCGTTTGTGTTGGGAAACCATACATCAAATAAGCGTGCACCAAGATTCCCGAATCCGCAAACCCCTTGGTCACATTGGCCACTTGTGCAACCGAGACTCCCTTTTTCATGAGTGTCAACAGCCGATCCGAGGCCACCTCAAGGCCTCCAGACATGGCGATACATCCGCTTTTCGCCAATAAAGCCGCCAAATCAGGTGTGAAGGTTTTTTCAAAACGGATATTGCCCCACCAAGAAATGAACACCTGCCTGCGGATGAGCTCTTGCGCCAAGGCTTTGAGCATTTTGGGCGGTGCTGCCTCATCCACAAAATGAAACCCAGTCTGCCCAGTCTCAGCAACGATCGACTCGATGCGGTCCACCAAAAGACGGGCTGATGCAGTTTCATAGCGGGAGATGTAATCCAAACTGATGTCACAAAAGCTGCATTTCTTCCAATAACAGCCTTGAGCCACCGTCAACTTGTTCCACCGACCATCGCTCCAAAGCCTGTGCATGGGGTTGAGCATGTCCAAAAGGGACAAATACGAATTCAAAGGCAACCCATCCCAGGTCGCAGTTCCCACCTCCTCAAAAGGCACATCAGGCTCAGGCCAATTCATGAACCGCACTTGGTGGGACTCGGTGCGTACAAACGTTCGAACCAGACGCTCAACAGACCGCCTCCCCTCCAAATGATCGATGATGCAAAGCAGTGGCCGCTCACCAGAATCCAAGCCAATGAAGTCAACATAATCAAACACCCGCGGATCCGTCAATTCCCTCAACTCTGTGTTGATATACCCGCCACCCATGGCAATCTTGATGCCAGGCCATTTCAATTTGATCGTTTGAGCGATACGAAGAGACGCATACATGGCACCAGGAAACGGCACCGACAAGATGACAAGGGTGGGCTCATGCTGATCCATGACTTTCAAGGTGAGATCAGACAGTGTCTTGTCCATGAGCGTGGGCTCGGCAGCCAACGCATCGGCCAAGGGATTGAACGTGGGCTGACTGCTCGCCAAGCTTTCGGCATAACGCACAAATTCAAAGCGCTCGTCAACAGCGTCACGCAGCACATCAGACAAATCATTCAAGTAAAGTGTCGCCAAATGTCGTGCTCGGTCCTGCGAACCCAGGGCTCCAAATGCCCAAGCCAGCGGATCCGATGACGCTCCATCATCGTGGGCATCGAGAGAAGAAAAGCGCGGTCCCTCAGGCAAAAAATCCCGTGCGTTGATTCGGTGACAAAGCGTACTATCTCGACCTTGTAAAAAGGCAATGACACGCTCAATGGTGACCTGATAAGACGAGAAATGGTCAAGAAAATAATTGACGCTGGCGCTTCGAAACTCTTCTTTCAATCGCAGCGCTTGCGATTGAACTTTTCCAAGTCCCTGTGACGTAAAAAAACTGAGCACCAACGCAAGAGCCAAGTCCTCTTGAGCAGCATCGATACCACGCGATCTCAAGAACCCAGTGATATAAGCGGTTGAAGGATAAGGCGTATTCAACTGCGTCATGGGCGGGATTAAACTCAAAACTTTCATACCCACATCACCCTATTGATTGATACACCAGTCTTCAGGATTCTAACGCCATGCCCTATCGCCTGAGGAAATGTCAGACTGCCATGAAGGAGGTCATCAAGATCAAAAGATCATCTCCAATCCACTACATCACACAACTTTGACAGTTTAGCTTGCCTTCATCTGAAAGTAACAAGAATGGAAAAGTCATGCTCAAGGCGTGCCCATGGCCTCGCGCCATCGCATGGCGTCATGGATACGAAAATACGTACTCGGATGATCGAAGAACACAAATTCCTCGATAGGTCCAGGCTCGGGCTTTCGGTACTCTGTCAACTTCAAGTCAACTTCAGCCTCACCATGGGGCTCTCTTGCCAAATTCAGACCAAAGCGGTCAGCCTCGATTTCCTGGGTTCGAATCATCGTATTGGTAATCGGTGTGGCAAAGAACATGAAGATGGCAAACACAGCGGCGAGGGCTGGCAAACTGGCGACGTCACCCACACCCTGAAGTCCCCAGTGAGCACCATAACGAGTGAGCAAAAGGTCCATCAACCACTTGGCAAACAAGAAGGCAGCGAGCAGCAACAACGCGAACTCGGTCAACATCTTGTAGATATGATTCAAGACATAGTGCCCCAGTTCATGGCCCATCACACCGCGGATCTCTGGCAAAGAGGTGTGACGAAGAAGGTTGTCATTCAATCGCACAGCAGCAGTTCCAAAGATACCGGACACATTCGCACTCACTCGGGTCGTTTGACGCGAGGCGTCGAACTCATAAACGGTATCAACGGGCACGCCATTGGCTTTCGCCATGGCCAAGACGGCGGCCTTGATTTCACCGTTTTCGACAGGCTTGTAGGTATTGAACAAGGGGTCAATCCAAACTGGCCCAATCAGCATCATGAATGTCAAAAGACCCACGGAGGTCACGGTACCCCACAACCACCAACGCTCCCCTGCTCGTCGAATCACAGCAAAAAGCACACCCACTGAGAAAGCCATCAAGACAGTCGTCACAGTCAATCCAATCAACTGCTCACCCAACCAAGGACCAAAAGTCTGGGTGGCCATCCCGTAACTGTGCTCTCGAAAGTAACCCTGATAGACAGTGAGCGGTAGGGACAGCAGCCAACTGGAAACCGCAAAGAAACCGCCGTAAATAGCGTCTCTCAAAAAAGCCTTCTTGCCAATGCGCTGAGCCCAGTCACGGACTTGAGATGAGCGCTTACCGCCCAGCAAAATCAACGAAATCGCTAAACCCACTAAAAAGTTCCACAACTGCAACCAGTAACCACCTTCAAAATACGCATTGGCACGGGCCACCACTTCAGGCGACAAGCGAGCCATATAAGCCTTGGTGGCCTCGTCAGCGTTGCGAGGAAGGCTTTCGCGCCAAGCGTCATCCACCGGCTGAATACTGAATTGTGGATTTGAAGACTTATCCACTGAAATACCAGCCTCT
>CAISQQ010000241.1 GCA_903887655.1 uncultured Burkholderiales bacterium | reverse complement strand
TCTTGGCGATGCGGTGTTGCCCTTTCATGCCAATTTGCTCCAAGCGGCCCTTCAAAGTGGCGCGCCCGTTCAAGCCTTGGCCTTGAGCTATCGCCTCAAGGTAACGCAATCGCTCACCACCACGCCTTGCTTCATAGGGGATCAGACCTTGGTGGCATCCATTTGGGCGATTTTGGGGCTTGGGCCCACGGTGGCCCAGATCAGCTGCGCGCCGCTGCTAGCGCCCGAGTCACTGGGGCGTGAGCGACGGGCCTTGGCGCACGCTTTGCATGACGAGGTGGCGCGCTTGCATTCAGCATTGATCAACCGCGCTTGAGGTTTTTTCTCTCGTCTTGGCCTGTCAACTAGGCCAGCAAGTTTTGCCACATCCCTTTTGCCCACTGCTTGGCGGCGAGTCCTTGCGCCGCACTCGGTGCGGGGGACGCTGGGTTGCTGCCCGGGATCAATTGGTAGGTCTTGGCGGCTGGGTCATAGCGGTGCAAGGACTCCAGATGCAGTGCGTCTTGCTCGCCCAAAAAACTGTAGCAAAAGTTGCTCAGTTGGGGCTCAGGGTCGGGGGCTTGGTTGTTCAAAATCGCCAGCAAAGCTCGGGCCAAGACTTGGCCTTGAGCGTGGGCCATGTGGCCGGATTTGGGCATCAAGGCAGCGCCTTGGATGGCGTCGCCCAAAATGTGGACGTCGGGCTGAACACGGCTCTCAAAATCCAAAAAATTGACCTCACACCATTTGTCATTCACATTGGCCATCCCGCCTTCGCGCGCGATGCCTTGCGCGCGCATGGAGGGCAGCACATTGGCCACTTGGACGCTCAAGTCGTCTTGCACTTCAAAACTCAAGGTGAGGCGGTCTGCATCGACACCGGTCACCACGTGATCGGGTCGGTATTCGAGGGTGTGGGGATAGTGCTCGGCCCAGTAGCGCTTGAACAAGACCGCGTTCGATTGGATATCGGGGTTGGCGTCGAGCACCACCACACGTGACTGCGGTTTGTTCTTGGCCAAGTAGTGCGCCACTTGGCTTGCGCGTTCGTAGGGTCCTGGGGGGCATTTGTAGGGCGATGTGGGGATGCAAATGGCAAAGGTGCCGCCATTGGGCATGTCGTGGAGCTGGCGCTGCAAAATGGGCAGCTCAGCATCATGGCCCCAGGCCTGGACGATGCGCGACGTCTCACGCGCTTCAAGGAGGCCCTCGACCGCACCGAGCATGAGCTCCATACCGGGGCACAGCACCAATTTGTCATATGGCACTTGGGCGCCTTGGGCCAAGCCCACGGTCTTTCGAGCGGTGTTCACCCCAAGCGCGCGGTCTTGAATCCATTCGATGCCGTGGCGCTTCACCCAGGGTGCCAGGGGTTGGTTGAAGGCGGCGTAGGGCTCTGAGCCGCCCAAGACCAAGTTGGAGAGGGCCAACATCAAGAAGTTGGCTTGGGGCTCGATCAAGGTCACGCGCAGAGCACCTTGGGAGAGCACGCGCAATGTCTTGGCCACCGCGCACCCAGCAAAGCCCGCGCCAACCACCACCACGTGGGCTTTGGACAGGCCCTGGCTGGGCTGAGCGCCCGCGGTGAGGGGTGTTGCGAGCTCCATGGCGCCCAGCAGACCTGCCGCGCCCTTCATCCCTCGAAGTCCTTGCAGACCCATCAAGGACAGGCTGGCCAAAGCTTGGTTGAATTCTCGTTTGTTCATGCGCTCAAGGGTGTTCAAGGGTGCTCACTGGTGCTCAGGGTTGACATCGGCCGAACTGATCGTTTCAGTGGTTGGGTCATCATATCAACAATGCGCCCCAGTGCACACCGATAGCCCCTCCCGCTTTGCTGCCTCTAGTGCAGTGGGATAATAGAGTCAAAATGCAATGGGCGCTTCAAGCCCCTCAGAGGGAAACAACCATGAATCAACGCAGACAAGTCTTGAAATC
>CAISQQ010000240.1 GCA_903887655.1 uncultured Burkholderiales bacterium | reverse complement strand
CGACTGGCCCGATGAGGCCTTGCACGCGCCTTGGATCTATGCGCAAAAGAAAGGGGGCCCCAGCACCTCAGTGCTGGGCAAAGACTACCCCTTGCCCATCGTCGATCACGCGAGCGCTCGCAACAAGACCTTGTGGCGCTACGGTGTGGTGAAAAGCCAAAAAACCCAGTGATGGGGATGCTGACGGGCTCAGGCTCAAAGCGGCACCATTTCAAAGTCCTCTTTTCGAGCACCACACTCGGGGCAAGTCCAATTCATGGGCACATCGTCCCAAGCTGTGCCCGGGGCGATACCGTCTTCGGGAGAGCCCAAGGTGGCATCATAAATCCAGCCACAAATCAAACACATCCATTGGGTCGGGGCAGGGGCAGTCATGATTGTTGTCTTTGGTTGGAGGGGCTAAAAAAGGGGCACCATGCGTGAGCATGAGGTGCACCCTAAGCTGGCGAAGCGGCCACATCGATCGAGCCACTTCAAGCTTCCAAGGTCTTTCACGCCAGTGGCATAGAATGATCCCATTGTAGCCCTCAGCCCATGACCCAAGAACACAACGCCCCCGCCGAAGAGCCCCAAGAAGACACGCCCGCTTGCGTGTTGGTTTTCAATGCCAGCGACCCCTCGGGCTCGGGTGGCTTGAGTGCAGACATTTTGACGGTGTCGTCCGTGGGTGCCCACGCCCTGCCCATTGTGATGGGGGCTTACATGCGCGACACGGCCGAGATCTTTGACCACGTGGCGTTTGACGAAGAGGCGGTGGCCGAGCAAGCCCGCGCGGTACTGGAAGACATCAGCGTTCAATCCATCAAAATCGGGTTTTGCGGCAGCACCGAGAATGTGAGTGTGGTGGCCGAAGTGTGCACAGACTATGCCCAGGTGCCAGTGGTGGCTTACATGCCGAACTTGTCATGGTGGAACGAGGACCAAATTGATGCCTACTTGGATGCATTCAAAGAATTGATCTTGCCCCAATGCACGGTGCTCGTGGGCAACCACAATACCTTGTGGCGATGGTTGCTGCCGGACTGGTCCAGCGACAAAGCCCCCAGTGCCAGAGACATTGCCCGCGCCGCCTTTGAGATGGGCACGCCCTATGTGCTCGTGAGCGGCATGCAGCTGCCCGATCAGTTCATTGACAACGTCCTCGCTTCGCCCAACACCACGCTTTTGAACGAAAAATTCGAGCGTTTTGAAGCGGTGTTCTCAGGCGCGGGAGACACCTTGAGTGCCTCTTTGGCGGCCTTGATTGCCGCTGGCGCCGATTTAGAGACCGCCGCGCGTGAGAGCCTGGGGTATTTGGACCGCGCTTTGGATGCGGGCTTTCGCCCCGGCATGGGCCACGTGGTGGCGGATCGACTTTTTTGGGCGCACAACGAAGAAGACGACTTGAACCCTGACGCCCCTCAGATCAAAACCAGTGCACTGGATTTCTCATTTCCAGGCCAAGACATCAAGCATTGATTCCATTTTTTTATTTCTCTGACCACCATGAGTGACAACAACCAAACTTTGTTTGACCGAGCTCGCCAAGTGATTCCTGGCGGCGTGAACTCACCCGTTCGCGCCTTCAAGGCAGTGGGCGGCACCCCCAAATTCATCACCCGTGCGAGTGGCTCGCATTTCTGGGATGCCAACGGTGTGCGCTTTATCGACTACATCGGCTCTTGGGGCCCAATGATTTTGGGCCACTCACACCCCGATGTGCTCAAAGCGGTTCAAGACGCGTCCCTACAAGGCTTTTCTTTTGGCGCGCCCACCCAGCGCGAGGTGGAACTGGTGGAATTTTTAATTCACTTGACACCTTCCATGGAGATGGTGCGATTGGTGAGCTCGGGCACCGAGGCGGCCATGTCGGCCATTCGGCTGGCCAGAGGTGCGACCGGGCGCAACAAATTCATCAAGTTTGAAGGCTGCTACCACGGACACGCCGACGCTTTGCTGGTCAAAGCCGGCTCCGGTCTGGCCACCTTTGGCAACCCAACGAGTGCAGGCGTGCCAGCCGAAGTGGTCAAAGACACCTTGGTGCTCGAGTACAACTCGGTGGATGCCTTAGAGAAAGCATTTGAAGAGCACGGCCAAGAGATTGCCTGCGTGATGATCGAGCCCATTGCTGGCAACATGAATTTCGTGCGCGCCTCGGTGGAGTTCATGAAGCGCTGTCGTGAGTTGTGCAGCCACCACGGCGCCTTGCTGGTGTTTGATGAGGTCATGAGTGGCTGCCGGGTGGCGCTCGGGAGTGCCCAAAGCCTCTACCAAGCCGCCTTGCCGGGTTTTGAGCCCGACATCACGGTGATGGGCAAGGTGATTGGGGGCGGCATGCCCCTCGCCGCCTTTGGTGGCAAACGCGCGGTGATGGAACAGTTGGCTCCAGTGGGCCCGGTCTACCAAGCCGGCACCTTGAGCGGCAACCCAGTCGCCACGGCCTGTGGCTTGGCCACCCTCAAAGCCATCTCCAAGCCTGGTTTTTTCACCTCACTCACACAAACCACGGAAAGCTTGGTCAAAGGCTTGAGTGATGTGGCTGCTCAAGCGGGCGTGCCCTTTTGCGCCGACAGCGAGGGCGGCATGTTTGGCTTTTTCTTGTTGCCTGAGTTGCCCACCAACTACACCGAGGTCATGAAAAGCGACAGCCAACGCTTTAACCGCTTGTTTCATGGCATGCTCGATCAAGGCATTTACTTCGCCCCCGCCCTTTATGAAGCGGGGTTTGTGAGCGGCGCACACTCCATGAGTGACATTGATGCCACCTTGGAAGCGGCCAAGAAGGTGTTCAAAACCCTGGCCTGAGATTCACCCCACCCGTCAATGCCGGAAGTGCCTGACTTGGGTGAACACCATCGCCACGTTTTGCTCATTGGCCGCATCGATCACTTCGGCGTCGCGCATGGAGCCCCCGGGTTGAATGACAGCGCGTGCACCGGCTTGAATCAACACGTCCAAGCCGTCTCTGAAGGGAAAGAAGGCGTCGCTCGCCACCACCGAGCCCTCTAGGGAGAGCTGGGCGGCTTGCGCTTTGATGCTGGCAATGCGCGCGGAGTCCAGTCGACTCATCTGTCCTGCCCCCACACCCAAGGTCATGCCGTCTTTGCAATAAACAATGGCATTGCTTTTGACGAACTGCGCCACGCGCCACGCAAAGAGCAAATCTTGGTACTCCTGAGCGCTTGGCTGGCGGTGGGTGACCACCTTGAAGAGCGACTCGTCGACCGCGCTCAAATCAGCGGTTTGCACCAGCATGCCGCCACCCACACGCTTGTAGTCCCAATGCACCATGGGGCTAAGCGGCTCGCTCGGGAGCTCGGGCTGCTTGGGTGGCACAGGCAACGCCACTTGCAAGACGCGCACGTTGGCCTTGCCACTGAGCAGGGTAAGCGCCTCGGGCGTGAAAGACGGCGCCATCAAGACCTCCATGAATTGCTGCACGAGCGACTGAGCGGTGGCCGCATCGACCTCACGGTCAAAGGCAATGATGCCGCCAAAGGCAGAGGTGGGATCGGTTTTGAAGGCCTTTTGATAGGCCCCCAAGGCCGTCTCGTGCAAGCCCACCCCGCACGGGTTGGCGTGTTTGACAATCACACAGCAGCCCACGCCTGCGAAACTCTTGACACACTCGAGAGCGGCATCGGCGTCGGCAATGTTGTTGTATGACAAGGCCTTGCCTTGGAGCTGATGGGCAGTGGCCAGTGTGCCGGCTGCCGGGTGCAGATCGCGGTAAAACGCGGCACTTTGGTGAGGATTTTCCCCATAGCGGAGATCTTGAAGCTTCACAAACTGCGCATTCCATTGTTCAGGAAAAACCGCCGGCTCACCACCCATTTGTTGAGCAGAAAGGTACTGGGAGATGGCGCCATCGTATTGGCTGATGCGATTGAAGGCGGCCTGCGCGAGTTTGAACTTGCTCTCTTGGCTCACGCGCTGGTGCACGGCAAACTCCTCGATGAAGGCCGGGTATTGGGCTGGATCGGTGAGGACCGCGACATCTCGCCAGTTCTTGGCCGCTGACCTCACCATGGCCGGGCCGCCGATGTCAATTTGCTCGATGGCGCTCTCCAGGGTGCAGCCAGGCTGGGCCACGGTTTGCTCAAAGGGATACAAGTTGACCACCAAAATATCAATGGCCTTCATGCCATGGCGCTCGAGCGTGCTCACGTGCTCAGGCCAGTCTTGCCGCGCCAAGAGCCCTGCGTGCACTTTGGGGTGCAAGGTCTTCACGCGACCGTCGAGCATCTCGGGGCTACCCGTCCAGTCAGCAATCTCGATCACGGGCAGTCCCTTGCTGGCAATCAAGGCCGCACTCCCCCCTGTCGAGATGAGCTTGACGCCGGCACGGTGCAAGACCTCGGCGAGCTCGATGAGCCCCGTTTTATCAGAGACGGACAGCAAAGCGTGCATGGTTGACTTTCTTCTTAGGTTGCCCGGCCAAAGTGGCCAAGCGGTTGGAGGACAAGCCCAGCAATGCGGGCCGCTCTGGAGGCAAGCGAGGCGGCGTCATCGGACGCTCGTGGGATTTTTTGCGCTTGAAGGCATCACACCAATTTGTGGTGCACCAATTTCTTTCGCAAGGTATTTCGGTTCAAACCCAACCACACAGCGGCCTTCGATTGGTTGCCCTGCGCGTGGCGCATGACGATTTCAAGCAATGGTTTTTCCACCACACCCACCAGCATCTCGTGCAAGTTGTCAGGCTCGGTCCCGCGCAAATCTTTGAAGTAACTCTCCATGCTCACGCGCACAGCGTCTTGTATCTGTTTTTTACTCATTGAAGTCGATCCGTCTCACAATAGGGCTGGTGACTGGGCCAAAGCGGCGTGTCACAGGCCAATTCATCCAAATAATCGGCCAAGGTGGCCATTTGTTCTTGGGGGTTCTCGATGCGATTGAAGGTCTGACGAAACGTCTCCTCGCCTCTCAAGGGTTTGATATACCAGCCCACGTGCTTGCGCGCAGACCTCACCCCCATCTCGTCGCCATAGAGTTCGTAATGAGACAGCAAATGGGCCATCAACCAGTCCTTGACCTCCAAGACTGGGGGCGGCTTCAAGGGCACACCGTGGGTCAAATAGTGATCAATTTCACGAAAAATCCAGGGCCTGCCCTGCGCTGCACGGCCGACCATGACGGCATCGGCCTGGGTGTCAAGGAGCACTTGGCGGGCTTTTTGCGGAGAATCGATGTCCCCATTGGCCACCACGGGAATGGACACGGCCGCCTTCACCGCTTGAATGATGTCGTACTCGGCAGCGCCTGAAAACCGCTGCTCGCGCGTTCTCCCATGTACCGTGAGCATTTGAATGCCCGAGTCCTCGGCCGCTTTGGCCAAACTCACCGCGTTTTGCGATTGCGCGCACCACCCGGTTCGCATCTTCAAAGTCACCGGCACCCCCTGGGGTTCACACACGCGCACCACCTCGCGCATGATCTCGATGGCCAAAGGCTCATCTCGCATGAGGGCAGAGCCCGCCCAACGGTCGCACACCTTTTTGGCGGGACAGCCCATGTTGATGTCGATAATTTGCGCGCCACGCTCCAAGTTGTAGAGCGCGGCTTGCGCCATCTCCTGGGCCTGTGTGCCTGCAATTTGCACAGCAATGGGGCCCGCCTCTCCCGTGTGATCGGTGCGCCTGGAGGTCTTGAGTGACGTCCAGAGCTCACGCTTGGAGGTCACCATCTCACTCACCGCATAGCCTGCGCCCAGTTGTCGGCACAAAACGCGAAACGGCCGATCGGTCACGCCCGCCATCGGCGCCACAAAGATGCGGTTGGGCAAAGAATAGGGACCGATTTTCATGCAATGAAATCAAGTTTTACAAAAATAGACCACAAAGACATGGCGTTCAAAACCCCATCGCATTGCAAAAAAACTGTCGAATAAAAAAGATAAGAGTTTCTCATTGGAGAAAAAGACAAAAGGGCCGAGTCTGTGGACACCCAGTTGCTTAAATTTATAGCATCATTGTATCCAAACTGAGCGCTCTTTCTCGCCGGCCCCAAAATATTCACCCCCACAGGCGATGCGAGGGGGTGGGCCGTGGAGTGCGAGCTCTGAGGGTTGGAAGCGGGGGTGGTGTGGTGACGGTGCTGAGCACGAGGGCCCAGCAGCCAGCCAGCGTGGCCCTTAGACGTTGAACAAGAAGTTCATCACGTCGCCATCCTTCACCACATACTCTTTGCCCTCGGAGCGCATCTTCCCAGCCTCCTTGGCGCCTTGCTCGCCTTTGCAGGCGATGAAGTCTTCGTAAGCAATGGTTTGCGCGCGGATAAAGCCGCGTTCAAAGTCGCCATGAATCACCCCTGCAGCTTGTGGCGCGGTGTCACCGATGTGGATGGTCCAAGCCCGCACCTCTTTGACGCCAGCGGTGAAGTAAGTCTGTAGCCCCAACAGCGTAAAGGCCGAGCGGATCAGGCGGTTCAGCCCGGGCTCATCTTGCCCCATCTCCTGCAAAAACATCAAGCGGTCCTCATCACTCATGTCGGCCATCTCAGCCTCCATCTTGGCGCAAATCGCCACCACAGGCGCGCTTTGGCCCTGAGCATAGGTTTTCAATTTCTCCAACAAGGGGTTGTTGTCAAAACCGTCCTCGCTCACATTGGCCACGAACATCGCTTGCTTGGCGGTGATCAAGCAAAACGGCTTGAGCAGCACCGCCTCGTCGTCACTCAAGGACAAGGCACGAACTGGTTTGGCCTCATTGAGCACGGCTTGGCAGCGCTGCAACACCGCCAAAATCTTCACGGCCTCTTTGTCAGTGCCCGATTTGGTGGCCTTGGTGTAGCGCTGGATACTTTTCTCGACAGTGGACAAATCGGCCAGGCACAACTCGGTTTGGATCACCTCGATGTCCGCAATCGGGTCGACCTTGCCCGCAACGTGGATCACATTGTCGTCTTCGAAACATCGCACCACGTTCACAATCGCATCGGTCTCACGGATGTGGGCCAAGAACTGGTTTCCCAAACCCTCGCCTTGGCTCGCGCCCGCGACCAATCCGGCGATGTCAACAAACTCCACAATGGCACACACCACCCGTTCGGGCTCGATGAGTTTGGCCAAGCTTTGCAGCCTTGGATCGGGCACCTCCACAATGCCCACATTGGGCTCGATGGTGCAAAACGGATAATTCTCTGCGGCGATACCGGCTTTGGTCAACGCATTAAAAAGGGTGGATTTGCCCACATTGGGCAAGCCCACAATGCCACATTTCAAACTCATATCGGTCCTTCATCGTTAATCGCTCACAGCACCCCAAAGGCTCTCGCCCAAGCCGAGGGGCTAGGAGGTTGACAGTCGCCATTGTAATTTGAGCGAGCACACGCTACTCTCACCCACCCGAATGGGTACTGAACACCCGAGCATGGCTGGAGTCGACCTGGGTTCAATGGGGGTTTGATGGGACATTTTGACGTGGGCTGACGCCCCCCACAGGTGTGAGACAGGCTCAGGAGTCCCGAGCACTCACAACTTCGGCCCCACTCGAACCCACCCCATCTCGGTCCTCTTCGACCTACAATGCAAGCCATGAGCAATTCATTCGACGTTTTGATCAAAGGACACGGTGCGGTGGGCCTGAGTGCGGCTTTGGGCTTGTCGCAATCGCGCTTGAAAGTGGCCATCACCGCTGCCCGGGCGACTCACCCCCTGAGCACGCCCCAAACCCCAGACAACCGCTACTACGCCATCAATCCCGCGTCCAAGGCCTGGCTCAATGAAGTGGAAGGCTGGCCCTCACCCTCCACGATTTGTCCGCTCCTGGGCCTGAAGGTCTGGGCCGACCAAGGCGCAGAGCTCAACTTCCAGTCCCCCACCCAGGGCTCGCCCCTGGCCTGGATTGTGCCAGCGCAGGCCATTGAGCAAGAACTCCACAACGCCAGCCGTCGTTGGCCCAACTTGACGTGGCTCAATGAAGAGGAGGCGAGCCAGGCCGCAGCGAATCGGCAAACCCCGTTGACCCTGATCGCAGAAGGTCGCCTGAGCCAAACGCGCAAAGACCTGGGGGTGGAATTCACGCAAAAACCGTATGGCCAAATGGCCCTGAGCGCTCGTGTCGAGAGCGAGCACCCCCACCAACACATCGCGCACCAATGGTTCATTCAAGGCGACGATGGCCCTGAAGTGCTGGCGCTCTTGCCCGTGGCCAGTGCCAAGAACAACACGCTGTCATTGATCTGGTCCATGGGGGCGGGCAAAGCCCTGGAGCTTCAACACACAGAGCGCTCGAGCTTGAGCGAACTCGTGACTCAGGCCAGCCAGCATCAACTCGGCGCGCTCGCAGTAGAGAGTGCCCCTCAGGTGTGGCCTTTGAGCCTGTCGCAAGCCGACCACTGGACCGGGCAGTTCAATGCCCAACAAGCCTGGGCGCTGATGGGCGACGCTGCCCACCGCATTCACCCCTTGGCCGGCATGGGGCTCAACACCGGGCTGGGCGATGCCAGCTGCTTGGTCGCCCTCTTGCGCGAGAGTCGGCGCAACGCCTATTGGCGTGGACTCAACGACCCCCACACCCTCAGGCGCTATGAGCGAGAGCGCAAACACGCCATCGCCCCGGTGGCCTTCGCCTGCGACGGACTGCAGCGCTTGTTCGCCCATCCCAACGCGGCCTTGGCGAGCCTGCGCAACTGGGGATTTTCAAGTTTGGAGCGCTGGCCTAGGATGAAGAACTTTCTCATCGAGCGCGCCAGCAGCGACCACAATCCGTTTGAGCTCGCGCGGTGAGCGTCACTGCTGAGCGCCGCTCAAGACTCCAGACCCAGCCACAGGCACAGACCCCTTTCTCGACACGAACTCCAAGAACGCCATGAACCACTTCCCACCCCCTTCGAGCCCTCCCGCGCCAACATCGCTCACAACGCCCTCAGCCCAGGCCCCCTGGGTGGTGGGCTTGAGCACCCCTCTGACCACTTGGGTGAGCGCGGCTTGGCCGCGCGCACAGCTCATGCGCTTGATCAGCCTCCTGGTCCTGACTTGCTGCTGCACGCTCAGCCCCGCACAGGCCCAAGGTCAAGAGGCACAAATTCGGAAAAATTTAATGGAACGCATCCCTCAATTTCCCAAAATTGAAGAAGTCACCCGTGCGCCCATGAGCGGGCTATTTGAAGTTCGTGTGGAAGGCGATGAAATCTACTACACCGACGCCGATGCGAGCTACCTCTTTCAAGGCAGCTTGATCGACACCAAGACGCGGCGCAACCTCACCGAGGAGCGCGTGGACAAGCTCACCGCTGTGGATTTTCGAGGTCTGCCATTCAAGGACTCCATCACCTTGGTGCATGGCAACGGCAAGCGGCAATTGGCCATTTTTGAAGATCCCAATTGCGGCTATTGCAAGCGGTTCGAAAAAGACTTGCAAAAAATCGACAACGTCACTGTCCATCTCTTTCTCTACCCCGTGCTCGGACAAGACTCCATCGCCAAGGCCAAAACGATTTGGTGCGCCAAAGACCGCGCCAAGACGTGGACCGATTGGATGCAAAAAGAAACCTTGCCCAATACCAGTTCTGCCAGCACTGCCAGTGGTGCAGGCAGCGCGAACAACACCGCCTGCGACACCCAAGCCTTGCAGCGTGTTGTGGAATTTGGCAAAAAACATAAAATCAACGGCACCCCCACGCTGATCACCCAAGACGGCACCCGAGTGCCTGGCGCCATCAACGCCAATCAAATTGAACGCCTTCTCACCGAGGGCAAATTCTAAAGACATGCCACCCCCACAACGCCACGGCGAGCCCATGAACACACCGACTGCATTTCCCAGCGACCGCCCACAAGACCCATCGCCCGCGGCTGTAAGCGTTGACGCGCATTCAAAGCCCGATGCATTGGCGCATGTTGCGCAAGCCCCTCACGAACATTCGTCCCACACACAGGCGCAACTGGCAGAGCGTGAGCTCTGGATTTCGCGCCTGTCCTACGCCGGTTTGCTGCCGTTTGTTCTCTTGCCGCTCTTACTTTGGCTCGTTGACGATCCATTGCACCCCTTTGTGGCGATCGCGCTCACGGCCTATGCAGCCAGCATTGCTTCTTTTTTAGGCGGCATTCACTGGGGCGTGGTTTTTAAACAAAGCAGTGCGCAAAATCAGCTGCACCTCGTGTGGGGGGTGAGTTTGCCCCTCTTGTCCTGGCTCTGTGTGGTGATGCCCGCCTATGCGGGACTGCCACTGCTGGGTTTGCTCTTGATCGTGGCTTACGGCGTCGACAGAAAATCCTACCCCAGTGCGGGCCTCAAGCACTGGTTGACGCTGCGCTTTCGCTTGACCGTGGTGGCGAGCCTGTCGTGTTTTTTAGCAGCAGGCGCCACTTGAGCGCGCCTAGTCTGAACCTTCAATGGCCCACCGCATGAGCACGTCCAAAAAATCCGCCCGCACACCCAATGGCCTCAATGCCCTTGGCCCAATTCACTACAGTGTCCACCTCGATGAGGCCCGCTCGCACGTGATCACGGTGGTCTTGACCATCGAGCACCCACAGGCTCTGCAGCGATTGGAGTTGCCCGTTTGGATTCCCGGCAGCTACTTGGTGCGCGAATTCTCCAAAGACCTCATCGCCATCAAGGCCACCCAAAAAAATCGACCCCAAGCGGTTGAGCAACTCAACAAAAACACCTGGCAAATCGCCTGTAAGCCCCTCACCCCTTTGGTGGTTCGCTACCAAGTCTTCGCCCATGATGCGTCGGTGAGGACGGCCTGGCTCGATGAGACGCGAGGCTTTTTCAACGGCAGCAGTGTTTTTTTAAAAGTCTTGGAGGCTCCACAGGCTGCGCTCACTGTTGAGATCCATGCGCCCGCCTTTAACCCTGCTTGGAAACTGGCCACCGCCTTGCCCCTGGTCAAAGACAAGCGCCAGGGCTTTGGCCTCTTTCAAGCCCAGGACTATGAGCAACTCATCGACTGCCCGGTGGAGATGGGGGAGTTTTGGCAAGGCGAATTTGTCTGCCAAGGCGTGCGCCACCGCGTTGTTGTTGCTGGAGCGAGCAGCACCTTTGATGGTGCCAGGCTCTTGAGAGACGTGCAACGCATCTGCCAGTACCAGCTTGAGTTTTGGCACCCCGATTCCAAGCCCGTGATGGAGGACTACCTGTTCGTGCTCTGGGCGGTGGGAGAAGGCTATGGGGGGCTCGAACACAAGAACAGCACCGCCTTGATCGCCAACCGGCAAGACCTGCCGCGAGTGGGACAAATCGGCATGAACGAGGGCTACATTCAGCTTTTGGGATTGTTTTCGCACGAGTATTTTCACACCTGGAACATCAAGCGCCTCAAGCCCAAAGAGTTCCTTCAGATGAATCTCAACCAAGAGAACTACACCCAGTTGCTGTGGTTCTTTGAAGGCTTCACCAGTTACTACGATGATTTGGTCTTGGTTCGCTGTGGTTTGATTGAAACGGCCGACTATCTCAAACTGCTCACCAAAACCCTCAACCAGGTGCTCCAAACACCGGGGCGCCTGCGTCACTCCGCAGCGCAAGCGAGTTTTGAGGCCTGGACCAAATACTACCGACCCCAACCCAACACGGCCAACACCACGGTCAGTTATTACACCAAGGGCGCGTTGATTGCACTGAGCTTGGATTTGAGTCTGAGACAAATTCCTGCGCCAACGACTGGGGCCTTGCGCCCTGCCCTGAGTAAGAGAGCCAAGAATGCAAAGGCCGCATCAGCGCCCTCCGAGCGCCAGGCGGTCAATGCGCTCCACACCCGAGGGCAGGTGTGCAACTTGGATGACGTCATGCGTGAGCTCTGGCGGCGCTGCCGCGATACGGGTCTGGAGGAAAACGACTTGCTCTCGGTACTTGAAACGCTCACCCAACGCGCATGGACTGCCGAAATCAAAGCCTGGGTCCACGGCACGCAAGACTTGCCCGTGGTCTCTCTTTTGGAGCAGCACGGTGTGCAAGCGCGCCTCGAGCCCGCTCAATGGGCACAACGCCTGGGCTTGCGCGTGCAAGAAAGCAACGGCACCATCACCATCAAGCAAGTAC
The DNA here is from genome assembly GCA_903887655.1 of uncultured Burkholderiales bacterium. Classification (GTDB taxonomy): domain Bacteria; phylum Pseudomonadota; class Gammaproteobacteria; order Burkholderiales; family Burkholderiaceae_C; genus Limnohabitans. The sequence continues at coordinate 5,244 of CAISQQ010000240.1, read as the reverse complement.
TGGCGGGCGGCTTGGCTGAGCGGGCGGGATTTAGCCCCCAGGATGAATGGATTGGCATTGAGCTGCCAAGCCTTGGTAAAAAAGCACCACAGGCTTGGCGACTGCACAAACTCGATGAATGGCCGCAATATGTGGCCGATGAGAAAAGCGTCTGGGCCTGGGTGAGTCGAGACCATCAACTCCTCAAACTCAAGCTCTCACTCAAAGGCATGAACGAGGCCAAAACCTATCGCTTGACCGCAAAATCGTTGCCCGAGCTCCAAGCGTGGTTGAAATGAATAGCGCCAAGCCTGTGACTGCGCTTGAAAACCTTCTTGATCGCCAAGTGGTCTCTATTTGAATTGCTGCATAACTTTCCTGCTGGAGGATTCCCATGAATTACAACAACATTTTGACGAGCGTGCACGATCAGCACATTGGCATCGTGACCTTGAATCGGCCCAAACAACTCAATGCACTCAATCCTGAGTTGATGACGGAGCTGGGCTCGGCCTTGCTCGCCTTTGACGCCGATGAGCACATTGGCTGCATCATCATCACCGGCCATGAAAAAGCCTTTGCCGCTGGGGCCGACATCCCCACCATGGCACAGTTTGATTTTGCCCAAGTCTACAAAGCGGACTTCGTCACCAAAAACTGGGAGACCCTGCGCCAAATTCGTAAACCCGTGATTGCCGCTGTGAGCGGTTTTGCGCTCGGCGGGGGATGCGAGTTGGCCATGATGTGTGACTTCATCATCGCCGCCGACAACGCCGTCTTTGGACAACCCGAGATCAAACTCGGCATCATCCCAGGCGCTGGTGGCACCCAACGCTTGCCCCGCGCCGTGGGCAAATCCAAAGCGATGGACATGATCTTGACCGCACGGACCATGAAAGCCCCAGAGGCGGAGCAAGCCGGTTTGGTCAGTAGGGTTGTCGCACTCGAGCAACTCATGCCCGAATGCCTTGAAGTGGCCTCCACCATCTGTGGCTATGGTCGCTTGGCCGTGATGGCGGCCAAAGAATCGGTCAATCGATCCTTTGAAAGCAGCTTGTCCGATGGCATCATGTACGAGCGCCGTCTCTTTCACGCCTTGTTTGGCACATTGGACCAAAAAGAAGGCATGGATGCGTTTGTAAATAAACGTATCCCTACTTTCAAAAATCAATGATTTGAATTAAAGTTTCTTGTTGATTCTCTTCTTTGGTTGTTGGGCGGAGTACTCCATGCACATTTACACCCTTTGTCATCGCTGGCTCACCGGCATGCTTTTGATCGGCGTCATGGTATTGGCCATGTTGGGGTGTGCCCAAACCCAGCCCCAATGGGCAGCGCCCGCGGGTCATGTTGAAAAACTCCCCGTGCTCAAAGTCACCCCTGTGGTGATGGACAACAACCCAGCCAGTGCTGGCCCAGGTGCACCTCAGCCTCTTGGCCAATGGTTCGATGTGGCGTTTGATTACCATGGTCAAAACTACCTCGCTCGTTTGCCCTTTGACCCAGGCGCTTGGGTGCTCGTGGTGACTCGCACGGCCCCTGCAGCGCCTCAGGTGTCAGTGACTGCGCCCACCAGCCCCAGTGATTCACCCAGCGTGAGCCTGCCCAACTCGCCATTGCCTGAACCCACATCCAGCCCCCCCACCCTGCCGAGTTCAAGCGGCTTGGTCGTGGGCTCAGTTCCAGCCTCAGCCTCAGCCTCAGCCTCACTCCCACCTTTACCCGCCACCTTGTACGTTTTACCGCCGAGCACCGACGTGGGCGTTTACCCCGTGGTCTACAACACTTTTTACATGGCTGGGCCTGCCTTCTTTTATGCGGGAGGCTATTACTATTACCGTCACCGGTACTTGGGTGGAACGCATTGGACGGGGGGTCGTGGTGCTCCAGGTGGTCGAGGTGGCCATGGCCGACGTTGAGGCTGGCTTGGGGCTGGCGAAGGCTGATCAGAATCCACCCGCCCCCGGGAGCAAAGGCGTTCATCAACAGGTGATGGACCAAGGCGCTCGCCTCCTTTTTCAGTGGTCCATCTACGCCACACTCAATTTGGTGGACGACCCCGCTATGCTGGCGATCATCTTCACCTGAACGACTGCTGGCTTTGTTTTTTTCAGCCGCTCGAGTCTTTAGCCACCACTTCGCACATAGGCCCACAGCAAGCGGACATCGTCAAGATTGAGTTGGGCTTGCCACGCAGGCATGCCAGTGCCTTTGCCTTGAAGCACCGATTTTTCAAATCGCAAGAAGTCCTGCGATGGAAACGTTTTCAAATCAAAAGCCAATCCCGGTTTGAGCATGTCCTTGCCGTGGCAGCCCGCGCACAGCTCATGGTACAACTCCCGCCCCAGCTCCACCTCGTCGGCCCAGGCTGGACTGCTGAGACCCCAACTCACGGCCAACGCCAAAGCCAACATCACCACACAAGCGGCCCCCGACTCAAGTCCTGAATTGCACTTCATGACCCATTTCCTCCAAACCCAACCAGCGTGCATGTGTCCCCCATGTTGTCGTTTCTCGAAATTGTCTCGCGTTAGCGCGTTTTAATGTTGAGGGATGGATTTGTTTAAGCGACTTTGCTCGCCGTGTTGGCCGCCTTGATCGCCGTGTTGGAAGGAATCCAAGGCTCATCGGTCCAACCGACACCACGCCTGGCGACCTGGACATCCAACAAATAGGGCTTACCGTCAAGCGTTGCCGCTTTGGCGCGGGCCAAAGCAAGACGCAACTCCAAGGGATTTTTAACCACTTCAGCGCGCACCCCAAAGCCTTGGGCAATGGAGGCCATGTTCATGTCGGGGCTGCCCAAATAGCTGCCAACAAAGTGCCCCGTCTCGATCATGCGCCCTGAAGGCGCATTGGCCACAGTCCTGGAGTGCGGGCCACCGTAGGCGTGGTTGTTGTAGACGATGGTGATCACCGGCAACTCAAGTCTGGCCATGTTCCACAGCGCATGGGGACCGAACAAGAAAGAGCCGTCGCCCACCAAACAAATCACTTGTTGGTGAGGTCTGGCCAACTTGACCCCAGCGGCGGTGCCAACGCCTGAGCCCAAATGTCCGCCGTAGTAGAAAAAGAGCTCTCGCCCGCCCACTGGGTTGAATTGAAAGGAGTGCATGGCAACAGAGCCGGCCTCATGCACGACGATGGCGTTGGCATCGGCAAACTGCGCCACCTCCCAAGTCACCCGGTCTGCAATCAAGGGGGCGTGGTTCCACTCGGGGTTGTTGACAATGCCCGCCACGAGGCGTCTGGCGTTGTCGGTGTAACGCCTCACCTCGGTGGCTCTTTGTGCCGCAGCGGCCTTGAGTCTGGCGTTCATCAAGGGCTCCATGGCAGCGATCAAGTCGTCCAGGCCCAGCCCCACATCCCCCACCAAGGGCACATCGGTGGACATCACTTTGCCCATGTTTTGATAATCCATGCGCAGGTCAATGAACTTGATGTTCCTCGCCACCATGGGTGCGACACCACTGTGCTGCATTTTGTTGCCCACATTGATGGCCAAGTCGTAGTTTTTGGGCCAAGTAATGGAGGCCAAGGTTCCCGCCGGTGCATTACCCACCCACAAGGGATGGGCCTCGGGGAAATTGGCCCACATTTGGCGCATTTGCGTGACCGGCATGCCCAGCATCTCCGCCAACTTCACCACCTTGTCCACTGCCTTGGCTTTGTAAACCTCATCGCCCACGATCAGCACGGGCATTTTGGCGTCCAAGAGCATCTGTGCGGCTTTTTCAATTTCCGTGGGGTTGGGCCTCACGCGCATGCGCGTGTCGAAATGGCTTTGATCGATGATCTCGGTGCGAGTTCTCTCTTCCGTGTAATCCGAATGCCAAGTGAGGTAGGCCGGACCATGCGGTGGTGTCCAAGCGGACTTGAAGGCGTGGCGAACGGTCTCGGCAATCATGGAAGATCCTCGCGCCATCCAAGAATACTTGGTGAGCGGTTGCACCACTTGCTCTTGATTGGCGATTTCTTCAAAACCATCGCGACCCGCGCGCTTGGATTGATCGGTGCGGTAGGAGTACACCACCAGGGGGGTTTGTTCTTTGGAGGCGTTGAAGATCTGGCCCATGGCGTTCATCAAACCCACCGAGCCAGCTTGCATGACAATGGCGGGCTGCTGAGACGCTTTGATGTAGCCCGCCGCCATGGCCGCCCCTGGGCCCTCATGGGGCGTCAAGATGTAATTGAGCTGGGGGCGATCGACCAAGGCGTCATAAAACTGTGCATCTTCACTGGCCGAATTGCCAAACACATACTTCACGCCACAAGCCATCAACTGCTCGGCAAAACACGCCCCTCCAGTGCCCTGAAACGTCCTCACTGGTGGGGAGCTCGTTGATGCAGAACTGCCAGGCGCCGTGGAGGGTGCACTTGGTGATTGGGCATGGGCATTGAGGCTAGACAAGACACTTTCTGCGGCGGCCACGCTCACCCCTGCGGCCTTCATGTTGTCTAAAAATCCACGCCTTGAAATGGTTTGCGCCAAATATTGACCGACCAGATCTCTCATGTGTTCACCTTGGTATTTGTGTAAAAGGCCCTGCCCTAAACTGGGCAGGGGCAATCCAGGGCCCATGCAGGGCCCCTGCTCAGCGCTTGATTTTGGGCACTTGGGGACCAAATTCAGTGCCGAGGAAAGTCGCCATCGTCACGATATCGTCGCCGCTCCACACCGCCCCTCGGCCCATCATGCGGTAAAGCGTGGCTTCCCAAGCTTTGGCATCTTGGCGTTGATCTCGCCACATGGCATCGTTGTGACACTGGGCACAGTTGCGTTGAAGCAAGTCTTTGGCGCTCGGTGCCGCACTGCTGGCCACCGACTCGGCCGCTGCGCTTTGGGCCAATCCATGGCCTGCCACGCCCAACATCAAGAGCATGAATAGACCAGAAACAATTGAATGAACTCGCACAGGAACTCGCACAGGAACTCGCATAAACACTCGCAAAAAATTAGAGCCACAATTGCTCAAGCAACCCAATGGGGGCATGAGAGCTTCGAAGAAAGGACAAAAATTGACTTTCAATTTTAGGTCTCCAACAGCGTGAGCAGGCCCTGCTTTTTCTATGGTTTACCCCTAATGTCAAGCGATAGCGTGACGCCTTCGCGGCACGGATGGCTCCATGCGCCTTCATGCAACGAGCGCTGGACACAGCAGCCAAGCGATTGTTCAGAAAGTCCAACACTCACCCCTTTGAAGCGTGCGTTCATTCAAGCGCAACGGTTGACATGAACTGGGCGAGTCAATGAGATGGCAGATG